>JBKJNV010000027.1:0-5521 GCA_046593435.1 Roseomonas sp. | reverse complement strand
GATCGCGAGCACGACCAGGTGCCCGGGGATCCACACGCCGCCGATCTGGATCCAGCCCGACAGCGACCAGAGCACGCCCACGAAGGAGGTCAGCAGCAGCACGCAGTAGACAAGGTTACTCGCCAGATCGATCGCGGCTTCCGTCGCGATCCGGACATCCTCGGCGATGCGGCCATCGGGATTGGCATGGTCGCCGGGGATCAGGACCACCTGGTAGTGCCGCGAATCCTCCATCCAATCCGTCAGCAGGCGCGCGGTGAGCCAGCGGCGCCAGTCGAGTTGGAGGTAGCGCTTGACCACGAGATGCGCCGTGTTGGTCGCCATGCCCGCGGCCAGGATCAGCACGAAGATCACGATCTGCGCCATCGCACCTTCGGTGGACCGCCGCTCCAGCGCGTCGAACAGGTCCGCACTCCAGATATTGAGCCGGATGGCGAGGCCAACCTGCACCAGCACCAGCACGCCGAGCAGCGCGGTCAGCAGGCGGGGCCGAAGCTGCCCGGGGCCGCGCCAGTAGGGGCCGGCAAGGCGAAGGAAATCACGGAAGAATTGCTTCGACTGGCCGGCCTCGATGGCTGGACCGTCGGTTGATGAGCTCACGCGTAGCACCCCTGTGGCGGTAGGTCGGGAACAGCGACCTTCGTTGCGTCGTGGACAATGCAATCTGTAATCGCAACGGGCTTACGCGATAAGCGCCGCCGTGCCACCCTGGCGCGGTCATGTTGCATACGAAACGCAAACACAAAAACGTGAGGAACGTGGGGTGGCGATGATCGCAGCACCCCCGCCCGTGCCGGCGCAGCGGCTGCCATTTTCGGTGCTGACGGGCTTCCTGGGCAGCGGCAAGACCAGCTTCCTCTCGCGCGTGCTGACAAGCCCCGGATTTGCCGACACGGCCGTCATCATCAATGAATTCGGCGCCATCGGGCTGGACCATCTGCTGCTCGAAGCACTCGACAAGGATGTGGTCGAACTGCCCAATGGCTGCGTGTGCTGCGTGGTCCGTCAGGATCTTGCGGATACGCTCTACATGCTGCTGCGGCGCCTCGCGCGCGGGGAGCACCGGCCCTTCCGCCGCATCGTGCTGGAGACGAGTGGCCTCGCGGAGCCGGCGCCGATTCTCTCCACGCTCTCGGCCGATGCCTTCCTCGAAGCCTCGCTCCGCGTCGATACCGTGGTCACCGCGATCGACGCCGTGCTGGGGGCCAGCACGCTGGAACGCTTCCCCGAAGCCGTCGCCCAGGCCGCGAGTGCGGACCGGCTGATGCTGACCAAGACCGACCTCATGCCGGCCTCCGATGCACTTCGCGCAAAGCTCGCCGCGTTGAACCCGCTGGCCGGCGTGGTGGATGCGCGGCAGGGCGACCCCGCCGCGCTGCTGTTCGGCGGCGCCATCACTGCCATCCCGCGCGCCCGGCGCTACGCCACCGCGGTGCACGCGCATGGCATCGCCGCCTTCACGATGACACTGCGCCGGCCGATGACGCGGCTCGCCTTCGCCATGGCACTGGGTCGCCTCGCGCAGCAGCATGGCGAGGATCTGCTCCGCGTGAAGGGCATCGTCGCCTTCGCCGACAGGGCCGGCGGCCCGGCCGCCATCCACGCCGTGCAACACACGATGTATGAGCCGCGCTGGCTGCCCGATTGGCCGGATGCGGACCGGACCAGCCGCATGGTGTTCATCGTGCGCGGCATCGCGCCGGAGATACTGCTTGACGGCTTCGCGGCCGGCGACCCGATGCTTGGTGAAACAGCGAAAGAGGGAATTCCGTGATGCTGGATCTGTTGATCACCAACGGGCAATGCGTGCTGCCGAGCGGGCTCGCCGCCGTCGATATCGGCATCGCGGGACAGAAGATCGTCTCGATCGGCGCACCAGGCACCCTCGCCGCTGCCGGACGCACCATCGACGCCAAGGGCGGCCTGGTCATCCCCGGCGGCATCGACCCGCACATCCATTGCTCCTCTGCGATCAAGATGAGCGCTGCCGACCCGCCCAAATTCACCGACCCGCCCTCGCAGGTCAGCCGTGCCGCACTGTGGGGTGGGACCACCACGCTGATCGACTTCGTGCAATGCACGCATGAGCGCTCCATCCAGCAGGCCATCGAGCAGACCGACACGATATGGAAGGGCGATTGCTACTGCGATTATGGCTGGCACCTGACGCTGATGGGCGCCATCCCGCAGGTGCAGTTCGGCGAAGTCGCCGAGGCGATCCAGGCCGGGCACGCGAGTGTAAAAATGTTCACCACCGACATCCGCATTGGCCAGACCGGCCGCATGGTGCGGCATGGCCACATCTGGGAGGCGCTGAAGGTGGTGGCGAAGGAGGGCGGCATCGCCGCCATCCACGCCGAGGACAATGACATCGTCATGTTCATGTACGAGAAGCTGATCCGCGAGAACCGCGTCGGCTTCGAATTCATGGCCGAGGTGCACAACACGCTGTCCGAGGAACTCGCCTTCAACCGCGTCATCCGCCTGGCCGAAAACGTCGAGGGCTGCGCGCTGTACATGGTTCATGTCTCGGCGGCCACGGGCGTCGCGGCCCTCGCGGGTTCGCGCGCACGCGGCTTCCCGATGTATGGCGAAACGCTACACCAATACCTGATGTACACCGCCGAGGATTACAAAAAACCCAACGCGCAGATCTACCACACCTACCCCTCGCTCAAGTACCCCGAGGACCAGAAGAAGCTGTGGGAAGCGACCAATCGCGGCGCGCTCCAGGTCATCGCGACCGATGAGCTGTGCTGCCCGCTGCGCATCAAGCTGCAGGGCAGCCGCATCGACGACACCACGGGCGGCAATTCCGGCGTCGAGCCGCGGGTGGGGCTGATGTACACCCAGATGGTGACCAAGCGCGGCTACACGGAGGCGCATTTCGTGGACATGGTCTCGACCAACGCGGCCAAGATCATGGGGCTGTACCCGCGCAAGGGCGCGCTCGCGGTCGGGTCAGACGCGGATGTGTGCATCCTCGAGACCGGCATCGACAAGACCATCCGCGCCGAGGACATGCACGAGACCGACTACACGCCATGGGAGGGCCACAAGGTCACCGCCTGGCCGCGCGTGACGCTGATGCGCGGTCGCGTGGTGGTCGAGGATGGCGTCTTCTCGGGCGACCTCAAGCAGGGCGCGTTCCTGCCGCGCAAGATCCCCGACGAAATCCGCAGCCGCCCGGCGGTCTAGAACGAGGCCGGCCGCGGCAGCCCGAAATGGCCGCGCAGCGTCTGGCCTTCATAGGCGGTGCGGAACAGCCCGCGCCGCTGCAGGATGGGCAGCACATGCTCGGCGAAGATGTCGAGCATGGCGGGCAGCACCGGCGGCATGATGTTGAAGCCATCCGCCGCGCCCGCGGTGAACCAATCCTCCATCAAATCCGCGATCCGCTCCGGCGTGCCGATGGTCACGTGGTGCCCGCGCGCGCCGGCGAGTTGGGCGAGCAATTGCCGCAGCGTCGGCTTCTCGCGCCGCACCAACCCCACGATCACCTCAGTGCGGCTGCGCGCTGCCTGCACGGTGCCGGGCGCGGGGAAATCCTCGGGCGAAAGCGGGCGGTCCAGCGGCAGGTGCGAAAAATCATGCCCCCCGAACCGGCCGGAGAGGCGGGAGCGTCCCACCTCGGGGTCCGCGAGGTCGCCCAGCGCATCGGCGTAGCGCTGCGCCTCCGCGTCGGTCGACCCGATGATGGGGCTGAGGCCAGGCAGGATCAGGACATGGCTCGGCTCACGCCCCGCCTCGGCGGCGAGCGCCTTCAGCTCCGCGTAGAAATCCCGCGCCGTCGTCTTTTCCATCTGCGCGGTGAACACCGCCTCGGCATGGCGCGCGGCGAAGCGCTTGCCGGTCTCCGATGAGCCGGCCTGGACGAAGACCGGCCGACCCTGCGGACCGCGCGGCATGTTGAGCGGGCCCGCGACGCGGTAATGCGCCCCGTGATGGTCCAGCCGCCGCACGCTGCCCGGGCGCAGGTACTGCCCCGCCGCGCGGTCATCCAGCACCGCATCATCGGCCCAGCCATCCCACAGGCCGGTGACGACAGCCATGTATTCATCGGCCCGCGCGTAGCGCTCCGCATGGTCCAGCGGCCCGTTCCCGCCGAAATTCTCCGCCGCCGTCGCGAGCCAGGAGGTGACGATGTTCCACCCCACGCGCCCGCCGCTGATGTGGTCGAGCGAGGCGAATTGCCGGGCCAGGTTGAAGGGCTCGGTATAGGTGGTGGAGCAGGTGCCGATCAGCCCGATCCGCTGCGTCACCATCGCCATGGCCGCCAGCACGGTGATCGGCTCCAGCCAGCTGCGCGGTGCCTGCGCGGCATCGGCGGCAAAGGCCAATTGATCGGCGAGAAAGACGGAGTCGAACAGGGCCTGCTCCGCCCGCTGCGCGAGGCCCGTGTAGTAGCGGATATCCGTGAGCGGGAGCGGCGAGGCATCCGGGTGCCGCCACGCCGCCTCATGATGGCCAACGGCGTGGATGAAAAGGTTGAGGCGCAGCTGCCGGCGTTCGGACATCACGCGGTGCGCAGCTTACCCTGGCGGCGGCGGAGCAGGTCGAACTTGCGCTCCGGGTCGCGCCCGCGCCGGACGCAATCCTCGGCCGAGGCACCCACGCTGGGCTGTTGTTGCCGCCACAGGGTCGCGAAGCCCTGGCGCGTCGGCGCGCCGCGGCGCAGCTTTTCCACAACGCGTTGGAGGTCGGTTTGGGCGGTCATTGCGGTCTCTCTCATCACGTCGAGCGGCATCGGGACATGCTAGCCCCCCGGGCCCGTCTTGGCAGCCCCGCTGGCCCCAGCTCTCTGCCGGCTTCCCTAGCCGCGCGCATGGGAGCATCGTGTTCTCCCAATCGCCGACCAGGGAGCACGAACCATGCCCATGACCCTTGCGGATTTCGCCAGCCAATGCCGCGCCGCCATCACCGCCGACCCCGGCCCCGCTGGGCGTGAGGCGATCTGCGCGCTGGTCCGCGCCTCGCTGAAGGACGCTGGCTTCGTCGCGTCCATCCTGCCCGAGGGCACATCGGAACGGCAGGTGCTCTACGAGGACCCCGACTACGGCTTCACCATCCTGGCCCACGCCTATGCCGGGGCGAAGCAGAGCCCGCCGCACGACCACGGCCCCTCCTGGGCGATCTACGGCCAGGCCGAGGGCGAAACGCTGATGACGGATTGGGAATGTGTCGCGCGCCCGACCGAGACCTCGCCGGGCAAGGTGAAGCGCACGCGGGATTACGCGCTGCACCCGGGCGACGCGTATTTGTATGAGGCGGGCGTGCTGCACTCCCCCCGCCGCGACGGCCCGACGCGGCTGCTGCGCATCGAGGGCATGAACATGGATAGGGTCAAGCGCCAGCCCTTTGTCGCGGTGGATGTCGCCGCGTAAGCGGCGCCCCTGATGAAACGCCGCGTAAGCGGCGCCCCTGACGAAGCGCCGCGTAAGCGGCGCCCCTGATGAAACGCCGCGTAAGCGGCGCCCCTGATGAAACGCCGCGTAAGCGGCGCCCCTGATGAAACGCCGCG
>JBKJNV010000544.1:0-21743 GCA_046593435.1 Roseomonas sp. | reverse complement strand
CTCGAAACGCAGCCGATTGGGCACGAACGCGTGAGTGCCGTCAGGTCGGCCAAGTTCGACGATGACCACCACCGGAGTCTGGCGCGTCAGGTCGCCGGCCGCCCTTGCCAGACCTGGTATTGCGAGCAGCGGCACGGATAACATCATGCGGCGTAAAATCATAAACGTAGCTCCTTCATTCAGGATTTTTTAATCACCAAAAGCTGCGTCGAACAGCAGCTTCATGTTCAGCCCCACGATCACCGCCGCCGTGGCCCAGCCCAGGACCAGCTGCCAGGTGGGTGCGGTGAAGACGCCCATGCGCCTGCGATCCTGCGCGAAGAGCATCAGCGGGATCACCGCGAACGGCAGCTGCATGGACAGGACCACCTGGCTGAGGATCAGAAGTTGTGCGGTGCCGCTCGCGCCGTACATCCAGGTGACGATCACTGCCGGGATGATCGCGATCAGCCGTGTGACCAACCGCCGGAGCACCGGCGACAGGCGAAACCGCAGGAAGCCCTCCATCACCACCTGCCCCGCCAGTGTGGCGGTGACGGTGGCGTTCAACCCGCACAGCAACAACGCCACGCCGAATGCCGTCGCCGCGATGCCCGCGCCCAGCAGCGGTGTCAGCAACTGGTAGGCCTCGCCGATCTCGGCGACCTCGGTATTGCCGCTGGCGTGGAAGGTGGCGGCGGCCGTAATCAGGATGGCGGAATTGATCAGCAGCGCGAGCGTAAGCGCCAGCGAGCTGTCGATTGTGGCGAATTTGATCGCCTCCCGCTTCCCTGCTTCATCGAGGTTCCAGGACCGCGACTGCACCACGGCGGTATGTAGGTACAAATTGTGCGGCATCACTGTCGCACCCAGGATGCCCATGGCGATGTAGAGCTGGGTCTGGTTCGTCACGATCGAGACGGCAGGGATGTAGCCATTCAGCACTGCCGCCCAGTCCGGGTCGGACAGCACGATCTGGATGCCAAAGCAGCCGACGATCAGCACGATGAAGCCGAAGATCAGCGCCTCGAGCCAACGCACACCCTTGTTCTGCAGCCAGAGGATTAGGAAGGCATCGAGCGCGGTCAGGAACACGCCATAAAGCAGCGGGATGCCAAACAGCAGCTCGAGAGCGATGGCGGTGCCAATCAGCTCGGCGAGGTCGGTCGCGCAGATCGCAATTTCCGCGAACAGCCACAGGGGGTAGGCAACCACTTTGGGAAAGCGCTCACGGCAGAGCTGTGCAAGGTCGCGGCCCGTGGCAACACCGATACGAACGCACAGCGCTTGCAGCAGGATCGCCATCAGCGACGAGGTGAGAGCCACCGCCAGCAGCGTGTAGCCGAAGGCTGAGCCGCCCGCGAGCGACGTGGCCCAGTTGCCGGGGTCCATGTAGCCGACCGCGACCAGGTATCCCGGCCCCATGAAGGCAAACAGCTTGCGCAGGAAGCCGCCGGCATTCGGCACCGCGACGCTCCGGTGCACCTCCGGCAGGCTGGGCAGGTCGGGGGCAGGTTTTGTGGCGGCAACCTCAGATGGCAGCGTCATGCTTACCCTCTACAATTCAGCCTAGGCTGCGAGATAGTGACTGGGCTATCGCACCTGTCAAGCAAAGGCTCTACAATCTTCAGCATGTCACAGGCCTCCCCCCGCTCCCTGCCTCCTCCGCAAGACCAGGCAGCCCGCTTTGCGCAGCAGCGCGAGGCGGATCGCACGGCCATTGCAGAGGACTATGTCGAGCTGATCGCCGACCTGCTCCATGAGGCAGGCGAGGCGCGCGCCGTGGACATCGCCCGTCGAATGGGCGTCGCCCAGGCCACCGTTGCGGCCACCGTCGCACGTTTGCAGCGCGACGGATTGGTGGAGACCAAATTGTATCGCGGGCTGTTCCTGACTGAAGCCGGCAAGGCGGTCGCCGCGGCCGCGCGAGCGCGACACCAGCTTGTCGTGCGCTTCCTCCTGGCAGTGGGCCTCGACGCTGAAACGGCGGAGGCCGACGCCGAAGGACTCGAACACCATGCGAGCGAGAAGGCGCTGGCTGCCTTCGCGCGCTTCCTGGCAGAACGCGAGGGCGGCACGCCGTGAGCGCGATGTTCTCGATCGGCGACCTTGCAAGGGCCACCGGGGTCAAGCCAACCACGATCCGCTGGTACGAACAGGAAGGTTGGCTACCGCCACCTTCCCGCACGGAGGGTGGGCATCGAGCCTATGCCGAGACGCACCTCCGGCGATTAGGCTTCATTCGGCATGCGCGGGAGCTCGGCTTCGACAGCGACGCCATTCGCGCATTGCTGGACCTTGCGGATCGGCCCGATGCCGAATGCGGCGCCGCCCACAGCCTGGCGACCGCCCAGATCCGCGAGATCGACGCCCGGCTAAGGCGACTTGAGGCGCTGCGCGCGGAGCTGGAGCGGATGGCAACAAGCTGCAAAGGGGCTGTGATCGGCGCATGCCGGATCATCGAGACACTCGCCGACTTCTCACACGGACATTGCGAAGATCCAACGCACAGCGGTGGCGCCCGTCCGGCCTGACCTATTCCTCTGATGCCGCGCGCCGCCCGGGGCGTAGCAGGCGTCGAGCCAACTCGATGATCCACCCGGCCGCAAGCCCAACCGCGGGGTTCACCAGCATTGTGCCAAATGCGGTCGCGGCGATGGCGGGGCGACAATCCGCCCGCGCCTCGACCAATCGTCGAGACAGCGCCAGATCGCCGCCCGCGAGCAGCAGCAGCGCGCCCACGGCCCCCATGGGCACCAAGGCCAGCAGCGCCGTCGCATCGGTCGCGTAGCCCAGGCCGAGCACCAGCAGCAGGACCCCAAGTAGCGCTGGCGCGAAGCCGGTCCGCGCTCCGAAGCGGTGTTGCGCCATCAGGCCGCCGGCGCCGTGGCACATCGGCATGGCGCCAATGGGGCCCAACACCAGGTTGGCGACGCCAGTCGATGGCGCCAACCGCTGTTCGGTCACGCGTTGATCGGCCGGGAACAGGTCGCGCACCAGCAGCGCCGTCAGGATGACGGCATTGGCAAGGGTCAGCGGCAACTGCGGGATGGCACCGAGCCACAAGCCACGCCACCCCTCCTCCCAGGAGCCCGGTACCGTGAGGCCGGGCAATGCCAGTGCGAAGGCTGGCCAAACGGGCTGGGTCCCGCCTGTCATCCACACCACCAAACCCGCCACGACCAGCGCCAGTGGCGCCGCCGGTAGGCGTGGCGCGACGCGAGGCAGCACGACCAGCACCGCGAGAGCCGCGTTGCCCGTAAGCGGCGCATCCCAGATCAGCTTGAGCCCGAGCCAACCCATCGCCAGCCCAAGGCCCAGTCGCAGACCGATAACCGCCGAGCGCGGCACGGCCCGCGCGACCCAAGCCAGCACGCCTGTGGTGCCCATTGCCAGAAGCTGCACCCCGGTCGCGATTCCGGCGCCCGCGACTTCCCCGGCCGAAAGGCCGCCGGTCAGCATCACAGCCCCGATCGCCTTCATCGGCTGAACAGGTAGCGGCAGCCGATAGATCAGCACTGAAACCGGTCAGCACGCCGCCCGGCGAAAGGCCTGCCACCGTGATGGCGCCGAGCATGATCGGCAGCAGCGTGCCGAGGTCGCCCAAAGCGCCCCCGACCTCCCCTGCGAGCGTCGGGCCGGGCGCTTTCATGCGGCCATGGGACCAGTGGCAAGGCGGATTGCTCCCCGCCCCTCACGCTGCAACACCCCCGCTCGCTCAAGTCGAGCCAGCGCCCGATAGGTTGCCTCGTGAGTCAGGCCGATCTCGGCGGCGAGTGCCTTCCAGGATCTGCCGAGATGCCTCAGCCCTTCCGCCTGCACCGGCAATGAGTGGAGTACGTCAAGAAGGCGATCAACGGCGCGCGGCAGGGGCCAGCCGCTCGGCCCGCGCCCGCTCCGCGACCAGGCGTGCTGCAAGATGCGCGGCGATCCGCCAACCAGAGTGGGATCAGTCTCGGCTGCCCGCCGCAGGTATGAGTGTCTGTCCGCAAACATCTCGATTCCGTTGAGTCACCTGTGATTCGCTTGGGCTGGAGCGATTCGCGGAGGCGTTGGCGGATGTGGACGACGGAGAAACGGTCTCGGTATGACCGCAGGGGGCTGCGCTACCCGAGCGACATGACCGATGCCGAGTGGGCGCTGATCGCTGGGATGATCCCGCCGGCGAAGCGCGGCGGCAATGCGCGGACGGTGAAGCTGCGCGAGGTGGTCAACGGTCTGCTCTACGTGCTCGGCACCGGCTGCCAGCGGCATGCGATCCCCAAGGACCTGCCGCCGCGCAGCACGCTGCACGGCTACTTCATGCGCTGGGAGTGGGACGGCACGCTCGGGCGGATCCACCACGCGCTCTACGTGCTGTGCCGCGAGCAAGCCGGGCGCGAGGCCAGCCCGACGGCGGCGATCATCGACAGCCAGAGCGTGAAGGGCGCGGAAAAGGGGGGCCTTCGATCGACCCGCACGGCTACGATGGCGGCAAGAAGATCAAGGGCAAGACAAGAAGATCAAGGGCAAGAAGCGTCATGTGCTGGTCGACACGCTCGGTCTGATGCTGCACGCCGTGGTGCACAGCGCCAGCGTGCAAGACCGTGACGGCGGTGTGCTGGTGATGGCGACGCTGTTGGGGCTGTACCCATTTCTGCGCAAGCTCTGCGCCGATGCTGGCTACCAGGGCCCGAAGTTCCAGGCCGCCCTGAAGCGCGTGCTGCGACAGGTGAAAATCCAGATTGTCAGGCGCTCCGACACCGCGCAGGGCTTCGAGGTGCTGCCCATGCGATGGGTCGTCGAGCGCACCATCGCATGGCTCAACCGATGCCGCCGCCTTGCCAAGGACTGGGAGAACCTCAGCCGCATCGCGCTCGCATTCCTCCGCCTCGCATCCATTCGCCTCATCATGCGAAGGCTCTGCCAAACATGAGAATCTTCGCGGCCAGACTCTTAAGCGATTTATCGATCAATTGATGCGGAGATTGCCTCCCCCGAGGCACAGGTGTCTTATAGGGTAGTAAGCTCCAAAGGGCAGCGCGCCGAAAATGCGCGAACTTGGGAAGGGAGGTTCATATGAAATTACTTTTAAAGGGCGCGCTGGTGGGCAGCGGTTTCTTGCTCCTGGTTGGTTTGGTGGCCCCGCTAGGCGCTCAGACCGCCCACACCGGGGGCACGGTCATCACGCCCCAGGAAGTCCGATGGGCTCCCGCACCGCCCTCCATTCCGAGCGGGGCGGAGTCGGTCGTCCTGTTCGGTGATCCGACCAAGGAAGGCCCGTTTGCCATGCGGCTGCGGTTCCCGGCGAACTACCGCCTTCCCCCGCACACCCACCCCGCCCCAGAGATCGTGACGGTGATCTCGGGAACCTTCCGGCTCGGCCATGGCCCAACGGCTGACAGGGAAAGGACGCAGCCTTTGCCCGCGGGCAGCTTTTTTGCTTTCCCGCCGGGCTCGGTCCACTACGCCTTCATCGACGAGCCAACGGTTGTGCAGATCAACACCAACGGACCGTGGGGGATTACATACGTCAACCCGGCTGATGATCCGCGCAGGCGATGACCAGCAAGGGGGCGGGCGCGGGTTCAGCGTGCCCGCGCCTCGGGCGCTCAGCGCCGTATCTTCCGCACCGAGAGTATGTACCGTCCCCAGGGTAGCCGCACAGTCGCGAACCAGCCGCGTCGTCGTTCCTTACCATCCCAAGGGCCGAATGCCTGCTGAATCGCGAAAAGCTGGCGGTCGGAAAAACTACCCGCTAATTCCTGGTGCATTCCGGCCAGAAACCGTGCCACGAAGCCTGGGTCCGGATAATGGCTTAGCACCGCCGGCCCCGGCGCAGGTTCCGGCTGCAGGATGGGGTGATCAGGCATGTCAAAATTCCTCATTCTCCGCCGTCGGGGCACTTCCTGAAATTCGCGTCGATTAGGATCAACCAGACATTCCTCAGACGAGCCCATGATCATCCATTCCTGAAGCGAGCCTATCCGCTGCTCCACGCATTTCGCAATTGGTTAGCGTGCCAAGAAGACTGCCTCGTGGCCGCCGGCCCCTCGATCCACGCCATTGCCGCCGGATGGAGCAGCCCGCATGCCCCCAGGACCGCGCCAAGCGCTGGTCCGCGCGGCGCCCACGACAAGACCACTGGCGGCATGACGGCGCCAGACTTGGCCTGTCCCGGATCGGGGGCAGGCCAGAGTCTGCGGCTGGTTGCCTTGATGGTCAGCCGGGTAGCATCGCGCCGGTACCAGGGTCGATTTTCTTGACAGCGGCGGCGTCACCTGGCGCTGCCTTTGTCGACGGGAGGCGCCGGGTAGTGGAGTGGGACAGGCGGTGGCTCTCGCCGTTCATGGTCAGGGTATGGACTTAATTCGGTGGTCGGCGATGCGTCATACGCGTGCAGTCCCTGCGTCGAGACCAAGAGCTAGGCGGCCTGCAATAATATGATTGTTTGGCGACATCGCGACGTGCTGCACCGCTGCGCGCAGGTCGCGCAAACGACGGGCAAGGGGGCCCGACTCGAAGATTGCCGCTGTGCCAGCCAAACGCTCCAGCGAAGCGGCCACCCCGAGCGCCGCCTCGGCCGCGTGAGCCGCAGCCTGCCGCAGTGTCGCGCGGAAGGGCAACAGGCCGGGCGCGCCGTGGACGACTGCATCGGCCAACGCTGCCATGGCATCACGGAGGAAGGCCCGCCCAGCCCGGATCGCCGCGTCGGCTCGTCCCACTTCGGCTTGGACCCACTCCCGCTCCGCCAGCACCTGGCTGCTGCCGACCCGCACCCTGGACCGCGCCGCTGTAGCGAAGCCATCCAACGCGGCACGAGCAATCGCCAGCGGCACAACCGAGACACTCCAGGCAAAGGTGCTCAGCGCTGGTATCCGATATAGGATGCCTGGCTGCCGCGGCTCGTGGTCGGGAAAGCTAAAGCTGTGAGCCGTCGGGACAAACACGTCCTCCAGCGCCCAGTCATGGCTGCCGGTGCCGCGCAGGCCGGACACGTGCCAGGTATCGTGAATTGCGGCCGCGTTGATCTGCGCAAGGCACATGATCGTTCGAGGCGGGCCATCGTCCTCGACGCCGCACAGTCCCGCCACGCCGGTCGCGCCGTGGATGCCGCTGCCGAATGGCCAAAGACCAGTCACGCGATAGCCTCCCGTAACTGGCACAGCGCGGCCTACTGCGCCGGTCGCGGTTACGATGAAGGCGCGCGGATCGGCAAACCATTCGCGCGCTGCCCCCTCGTCAAGATAGCCGGCAATACGGCTGGCGCCGGCCCCGTTGCCGACAACCCAGCCGATCGAGGCGTCCAGCGCCGCAGCCGACTCAACCACCTCCATGAACTCCATCGCCGAAAGCTCCGGGCCACCCAGCGACTTCGGAAGCCAGAGGCGGAACAGGCCGGCATCCGCGAGAGCGGCTAACAGCGGCGACGGAAGCCGGCGCTCGCAGTCCATCCGCTCCCGGTGGCCTTCTACTTGGGGCGCCAGGACATGCAGCCTGTCCAGTACACGGGCGACGGTTTCTGCGTGCATGACCATGCTCTCCTGCGGGAACCAAGGATCGGCGTACGGCGGGCGGCTGGCAAATGGGAAATTGTCAGCCTTGCATGAGTGGTCATCAGCTACGTTGTTGCCATGTGCGCCCTGCCACCGATAGCCAGCCTGAGGGCCTTCCAAGCCGCCGCGCGCCGCCTCAACTTCCAGGAGGCGGCCGCGGAGCTGGGCGTGACGCCAACAGGCGTAAGCCACCAGATCCGCCAGCTGGAGCAGCTTTACGGCGTCGCGCTGTTCCAGAGGCGGCCGCCGCTGCTCATCCTCACCCCCGCAGGTGAGGCGCTGTTGCCGGCGGTAAGTGAGGCTTTCCGGAGGCGCGTGCGACCATGTCCAAAGGGATCGTGATCCCAATTTCGCGTGCCACCGCGAAGTTTACTACCAGCTCGGGTTGGAAAACACGCGCGACCGGTATCTCGCCCGGGCACTCACCCCTAAGCACCCGGTCGATCATCTCCGACATTTGCCGCACCGCCTCAGCGAAACTCGTACCATAGGCGAGCAGTGGCCCTAACCTTGCCCCGTCACGGGCAAAGATCGTCGGCAGCCGAGCCGCCCGAGCCAGCGCAGCAATATGTGCACCGTGCGTGCTGACGATCGGCACCCCGAGCCCGACCAGCGCGTCGGCGCGCGCGTCCAGCATTGCTGCAAAGGCACCCTCAAGCTCCTCCGGGCCGCTTACTAGAAGCAGTTGGGCCTGCAGGCCCTGGGCTTCCGCTGCGGCGCAGGCCGCGCGGGGCAGTGCGTCAGGTACGCCTGCATCGCCGAGGATCGCCACGCGCTGCATCTTCGGCATCAGCGTCCCAAGAAGACGGAGCTCCTCCCGCGCCTGGGCTGGATCGAAGTTGGTGACGCCGGTCACATTGCCGCCGGGACGGTCGGCATTCGCCACCAAGCCGACAGCGACCGGATCCACGACCACTGCGAAGACGATGGGGATGTGGGGTGCGGCCTGCTGCGCGGCCCGGCAATGCACGGCACCGATCGCGGCGATGATGTCGACCGGCAAGGCGGCAAGCTCCGCCGCGAGCCTGGGCAGCCGATTAAGTTGCCCTTCGGCGAAGCGCGCCTCAATCACAATGCCCCGGCCGTCGATGTGGCCGTGTGCCGCCAGCCCCTTGCGCAGTGCCGCGTAGTTCGGGTGTGCGGCATCGTCGGTCAGGAGTACGCCGATCCGTGCTGGGGAGCCGTTCACGGGCATCGGTGCGGTCCTCTGTCTCATGGTTCCGCTTGCGTCCATTCTCAATCCACTCGAACGCCGGCAGCGCGCACCACCCGACCCCACTTCTCGGTTTCGTCAGCGATCAACCTGCCGAGGTCGGCCGGCGTGCCTGGCATGGGCGTCGCTCCCAGGTTGGCGAACTGCGCCGCCAGCCCGGCATCGACGAGGCCGGCGTTGATCTCGCGATTCAGCCGTTCCACGGCGGTGGCGGGTGTGCCCTGCGGTGCGCCGACGCCATACCAGGTGCTTGCCTCGTAGCCAGGCAAGAACTCGGCCAGCACTGGGGTGCCAGCCAGTGTCTCCGAGCGGGTGGCGGTGGTGACCGCCAGTGGGCGCAGCCCGCCGCTGCGAATGTGACCAAGTGCAGAGGGCACGGCGTCGAACATTACCTGCACGGCCTGGCCACTAAGCAGATCGGTCAGCGCCGGCGCTGATCCCCGATACGGTACGTGGAGCAGGTCAATGCCGGCCATCATCTTGAACAGTTCGCCGGAGACGTGCTGAGGCGTGCCATTCCCCGCAGAGGCCATGGCGAGCGGGTGAGACCTGCTCTTCGCATGGGCGATGAAGTCCGGGACCGTCGTGGCCGGAACCGAAGGATGCACCACCATCACAAGGGGAACCCGGACCAAGCGGGCGACGGGCGCGATGTCGCGGGCGAAGTCGAAGGGGAGCTGCCTGTAGAGCGCCCCGTTGATGGTGTTCACCGGGCCGCAGATCAGTAGCGTGTGCCCGTCAGGCGGGGCGCGGACGACGGCTTCGGTGCCGATATTGCCGCCGGCGCCCGGGCGGTTCTCGACGATGACGGGCTGGCCGAGCCGCGGCGCAAGCCACCCACTCAGGAGGCGCGCCACGATGTCCATCGGGCCGCCAGGGGCAAAGCCGATGATCAGGCGAACCGGGCGCGAGGGATATGTCTCGGCGCGGGCTGCACGCGGGAAGATGAGCGGCGGCGTGCAGGTTGCGACTGCGCCCTGCACAAGAGTTCGGCGAAGTAGATCCATGATGTGGCTCCTCGCATTTCAGTGGTTCGCCGGCGGCAACGCCGCAGTGTGGGAGCCCCGGGCGACGCATAGGTAGCATCTCCATCGACAGATGAACCACAATGGGTAAATGTCGAAATCCATACACACGGAATATGGCATGGAACTCCGTCATCTCCGCTACTTCGTCGCGGTCGCCGAGGAAGGCCACATCACCCGCGCCGCCGAGCGGCTCGGCATCCAGCAGCCGCCGCTCAGCCATCAGATCCGGGCGCTCGAGCGCGAACTCGGGGTGCAGCTGTTCCGCCGGCTGCCCCGCGGCGTCGAACTGACCGACGCCGGCCGCAGCTTCATCGAAACTGCACGCGCCGCCCTGGCGCGCATTGAACACGGGGTTGAAGCGGCAAAGCGCGCCGCCCGGGGCGAACAGGGCCATCTGCGGCTTGGCGTTCCGCCCACGGCGCCGTTTTTGCCCTTCGTACCGCAGGTTATCCTTGCCTTCCGCGAGGCCTACCCATTGGTCTCCGTCATGATGGAGGAGAGCCTCCGCATAGAAACGTTGAAGCGGCTGCGAGGCGGGCAGATGGATGTGGCCTTCCTGCGCGCATCCATTGCCGCGCCGGAGGGGCTCGTCGTGCATCCGTTGCTGGAGGAGCCAATGGTCGCCGCACTGCCGAGCGGCCACCCTTTGGCGCTGAGCGGGTGTAGCGAGGATGCCGCGCTGCCGCTGCGCGCACTCGCCGGCGAGACCTTTATCGCATACGCGCGGGACCAGGGCCCGGCACTCTACGAGGCGATGGCCGCGGCATGCCTCCAGGCCGGCTTCAGCCCACAGCTCGGCCAGGAGGCGCCGCGCATCAGCACCGCGTTGAGCCTTGTGGCCATAGGCTTCGGTGTCACCCTGGTTCCGGCCTCCATGCGGCGCATGGCGCTGGAAGGCGTGACCTACCGGGACCTCACGGGCGCGGCCCAGGCGAAGGCGTTCCTCAGCATCGCAGCGCGCCGCGACGACGCTTCAGGCACAGTGAGGCATTTCGTGGCCCTGGTCCGGGGCGCTGCGCGGCGTCAGGCGCAGCCGTAAAGAACGGACTGGCGGAGAAACCGGGCCGCAAGGCAGTGTCGACCGGCGTGGCGTGGTTGTGGGCGCCGACAGGAGGGTGGCTGCCTGGATGAAAGCGGGATCAAGGGGGCGAAGCGCGACGCCAGCTGGTGCGCAGTGTCACCCCACTCGGCGTCCTGGGGTTGGTGAACATGAGCTCGGTGGCGGACAGGGCGGTGATGATGCGCCTCGGCGCATTGCCACCGAGCAGGTTCCCGGTTCAGTTCACCATCGGTGCCGCTGGACAGCAGGCTCAGCCAACGCGCTTTTTGATGAACCAGACCCTGCTGCGTGTCGGTACTAGCTGGCAGATCGCCAGCATCCTGCCTATTCCGGCGCCGACGCAGTAAGAGGCTATCGGATTGCGGCGGTGGGTGTTGTTCACGCCGCTCTTTGAACGGGCAATTCTGCCGATGCATGCGTGCCGCTGACTTTTGCGCCGCGCGGAGCCTGCCAGCTCGACTGGAGCCATGAGGTCGCGCTGATTAAATGGTGCGACGGTCGCGGTGAAAGTGGCGCATCGGCGGCTGGCGGCCTGCATTGCCACTGCCTTCACGCCGGGGCTAGCCTATCGGCATTTACTTCCATTGGAACTGACGCATGGTAGCTCCCACCCCCCCCCGCCCTTTTGAGGGCATTAAGGTGATCGACGTCACACATGTGCTCGCCGGGCCTTTTGCTGCTTACCAGCTGGCGGTGCATGGAGCGGATGTGATCAAGGTGGAAAACCCACGTGATCCGGATATGGCCCGCACCTCCGGCTCCGATGCCGAGGACAATGTGCGGCTGATGGGCAGCGGCTTCCTAACCCAGTCCTCCAACAAACGCGCCATCACGCTCGATCTGAAGCGTCCAGAGGGCCAGGCAGTTCTGAAGCGCCTGGCTACCACAGCCGATGTGCTGATCGAGAATTTCCGCCCCGGGGCGCTCACGGCCCTCGGCCTCGGTTATGCTGATCTCGCAGCGATCAACCCCCAACTGATCTATGCGAGCTTCTCCGCCTTCGGCCAGGAGGGTCCACGCAGTAATTTCACTGCTTATGATCATGTCATCCAGGCTACGTCCGGCATCATGGCAACAACCGGGGAGGCAGGAGGCGCGCCGATCAAATTCGGCTCGCCGGTGATCGACTATGCCACAGGCACCACCGGCGCCTTCGCCCTCGCTGCGGCGCTGTTCCAGCGCGAACGCACCGGCAAGGGACAGCACATTGACATGGCGATGATGGATGTTGCCCTGATCATGATGGCCAGCCACATCACCGATTTCACCCGCAGCGGCCGGCACCCGGAACCGCACGGTCCCTGGCAAGGCTTCGCTACCGGCTCGTGCTGGCCGACGGCGCAGGGCCTGTTGATGCTTGGCGCAATGAATATCGCGCAGCAACGCCGGTTCTGGGCCGCTCTGGGGCGGGAGGAGATGTCCAAGGACAGCCATCCGGAACGTCGTGCCGACGAAGCACAAGAGAAGCAGGTGGTTGCGGAGATCCTACTAACCCGCCCTGCCGCGGAGTGGGAAGAGTTCTTCCAGACACGGCACGTGCCGGCGGGACGGGTGCGACGCCTGGAAGAAACCCTGGCGGACCCGCATGTGCAGCACCGTGCCGTGGTGCATCGTCACAGCACCGTAAGCGGCGTCGGCGGCAGCTTCGCAGTACCGGTTGCGGCCTTTAAACTTGCACATGGCAGTGCCCGTATTGATACGCCGCCCCCCACCCTGGGGCGAGACACAGACGCAGTACTAACCGAAGCGGGCTACTCGGAAACGGAAATCGCCGCTTTCCGCAAAGGCGGCGTTTTGTAGCGGTAGCGGCAGCGTGACCGCGCCGCTTCTGTCTGTCCCGGGAACCCAAAGCCATCCTGCTTTAATCGACCGGATTGGCAACGGTTTCGATGGGCGCCAAGGCCCTGGCCCGGATGACGTATCCGGGCACCCACGTAAGGCCTTTGGGTCGGGGCGAAATCCAGCCTGCCCTCCAAGGAATACGTCCAGAGACCGTTTGTACCCGTTCGCACTTCCTCCGCCAGGTCGCATACGAGCCATGCTCTCCGCCTTACCAGGCGACGCGCTGAGTAGCAGGTTTCCTAGGGTTTTCGGGGCTGACCTGTTGACTGGCTCGGCGCAGAGACGGCCGGAAATCGCTCTCCGGAGGCCAATTCTCTCCGGGCCTCCTGACTTGGGCGTTTTAGTACGGACCTCAAAAACCCAGGTAAAGACTGGTTTCAGCCCGGTCAGAACTTGCTCCGGTTCGAACCCCACTTGCCACTGATCCATACTTTGATAATCACACGTTGGTATAGCGTGCGTTGCGTAGCGTCGTGTACCCCCGGATCAGCTCGGCGATCCCGCGCTCCAGGGTCCAGTCCGGCGACCAGCCGGTGCGCTCCACCTTAGCGTTGGAGACGATGTAGTTCCGCTTATCGGGATCTTCGCCGATCTGGGCTTCGAGGAAGGTGAAACCAGGCACCTGCTCCTTGATCCTGTCGCACAGCTCGAGCTTCGAAAGGTTCGCAGAGGACAGGCCCAGGTTGAAAGCGTTGGACCGCATGGTCTCGTAGTGCGCCAGCGCGTGTTCGAAGCCCTTTACCACGTCGCGGATATGAATGTAGTTCCTCTTGAAATGGCCTTCGAAGATGACGACCGCGCGGTCCGTGACCGCGCGCCAGGTGAAATCGTTGACTAGCAGGTCGAGCCGCATGCGCGGCGACATGCCGAAGACCGTCGCAAGGCGGAGCGAGATGCCCTCGTGTCCGAGCACGCACTCCTCAGCGGCCATCTTGGTCGTGCCATACAGCGAGATCGGATTGAGCGGCGTCTCTTCCGTGCAGGCGACGCCGTCCTGGCCTATGCCATAGCCGGAATTCGTGGTCGGGTAGATAACCCGCTGGGACCGGGAGAGGCGTTCGACGGCCGCGATCACTGCATCTTGGTTGAGGCTGACTGCCGTGATCGGGTCTTCCTTGCAGAGCGGGGCGCCGACCAATGCAGCAAGCGGGATAAGGACATCAGCCTTCGGAACCAGGCTGTTCAGAAGCCGCGTATCGCGCGCATCGCCCCGCACCGGGTGGAAGGTCTCATAGCAGCAGCAGGCGGCGAGTTCCGTGGTGCCGCGGGCGAATGTGTCGAGCACCGTCACTTTGTGTCCGTGCTCAAGCAGCGTCGGCACCAGGACGGAGCCGATATAGCCTGCTCCGCCGGTGATCAGGATATGCATGAGGCCGGCCCTCCGGAGAGTTGTGGCGATGTCGCCGCCGCGTGCAGGGCTGTTGCGGCGACCGCGCGCAGGGAGCCGCCGCGGTAGAGAAATCCGGGCAGGCCGGCGCGCGAAGCGGCCTCAATGTCGATGTCGCGGTCGCCGATCAGGAAGCTGCCGTTCGGCCGAACCGGCCAGTCCTTGCAGGCGCGAAGGATCATTCCCGGATTGGGCTTGCGATCCGGATGGTTCGCCGCGGCGTAGCAGGCAATTCTGGCCGCCGGGTGATAGGGGCAGTGATAGAACGCATCGACGTGTGCGCCTGCTTCAGCGAGCTGCCGTGCCATCTCGCCGTGAAATGCCGCCATCGCCGCTTCGTCGTAGAGGCCATGGGCGATCCCGGCCTGGTTGGTCACCACAAAGACAAAGTAGCCGGCATCGTTCAGGTCCCGCACCGCTTCGCGTGCGTCGGGCATCCAGACCAGCCGATCGGAGAGGTGGGTGTAGCCGTCATCCCTGTTCAGCACGCCGTCGCGGTCGAGAAAGGCGGCCGGGCGTGCCAACCGCGGCGGCAGCGTCCGGCGCGCCTCCTCGAGCGAGTCCGGCAGCCCGATATCGATAAAGTAGCCCACATGCTCGTCGCCGATCAGCAGGCCGTCGCGTGCCAGGCAGGGGAAGACTTCGGCCTCCAGGGAGCCGGTCTCCGGCAGCCTGTCGCGGATCGCGCGGTTGAGGCAGTAGACGCCTCCATTGATGAGCCCGGCCTCCTGCCCAGCCCACTTCTCGCGAAACGTAGCAATCCGCCCGCCATCGAGCGAGACGCTGCCAAAGCGGGCGGCATTCGCGACACTGCGCAGCGCCAGGCGACCGAGCGCTGGCGCCGGTGGAATGGTGGCAAAGGCACGCAGGTTGATATCGAAGATGCTGTCCCCATTGGCCAACAAGAACCAGGGGTCGAGCGTATCGACGACCCGCCGCAGCGCGCCCGCGGTTCCCGCCGGCGCCGCCTCGCGGATCACGCGAATGCCGGCGTTGCGGACGCGTTGGCCCGCGTAGCGCCGTTCCACCTGATCGCCGAGATGGCCTGAGAGGAGCAGGATATCGGTGAAGCCTTGGCGCGCGAATTCACCGATCAGTATGTCGAGGAAGGAAAGATCCGGCGCGATTTCGAGCAATGGCTTTGGGGTTGTATGCGCGAGAGCGCCAAGTCGGCTGCCCGGGCCGCCGACCAGAAGGACCGCCTGCCGGATCATGTCTGGCTGAGCTCCGGCAGGGGGTATGTCTCCTCGGGATCGGAGGCGGCCCAACCATCGGTATCCTCGAATCCACCATTGCGCAGCAGCACCCGGCGCCAGCCGGCAATGAAGCGGTCATAAGAAAGCACCGTACCACGGTGTACGGCGCGTCTGAGCAATGCCTGGCGCTCCGCTTGGGGCATGTCGACGACGCGCAGCATGGCATCCCTGATGCCTGCCACCGAATAGGGATCCACCATGACCCCGGCACCGCAGATCGCTTCCTCCTGGGCCCCGCCCTTGCTGATGATCGGCACCAATCCGTTTTGCGCTGCCTCGATCGGCGGCAAGCCAAAGCCTTCAAGCAGGCTTGGAAGCACGAAGCCGCAGCCATTCTGGTAAAGCCAGCGGAGTTGCGGCTCCGACACGTAGCCGAGCGCCGTGACCCCGGGAATGCGCGATGCCTTATCCAAGATGGCCTCGGCGCCATGATGACGGGAACCGCAGAAGACGTAGCTGACGCCACGGGCATGCAGGCCAGACTGCTCGTAGGCGTCAAGCACTCTGAGATGATTCTTCCGCATCTCCAGCGCGCCGACAGTCAGCAGGAATGGCGGTTCCACACCGGGAACCGGTTCGGTGCTGCCGGTCAGCACACCGGGCCGGACGTACTGCGCAACGGTCTGGAGGAACCGGAACTGCTCGCCATAGCGTTCGCGGAAGGCCAGTTGCGTCGCGTCGCTGACAAAGACCATACCGGGCCTGACCCGGCGAATCTTCTCGTAGGCTTCTTCATACAAGGTGCGACCGCCGTATAGCTCGGGGTGCGAGACGGGGCCGATATCGTGACAAAGCACAATGTCCTCGACGTCGAGGTGGGAGCGCAGAACGTAGAGCGGGTCCAGGATGACACGGCGGCGCTTTGGCGCGTTCTGCCCATCCGGCCATCTCAGTGTTTTCCGGTCGCGCAGCAGCATCATTTCATACAGCATCAGCCGACCGGCGATGCTACGGAACAGCCCCGTTGGCATCTCCTTGCGGAGAAGACGCCAGTATCTTACCTGCGGAAAAAATTCCGGCATCTCCTGCAATATGTCGTGGCAAATGACATAGGCACCGGTCCTGTTGATGAGCGCGAGCGAGAAATCCAGCAGGTACCGCGGGTGCAGCACCGGTGAGTGCTCAGTGTTTTTCGGCCGCGAGGGGCGAATCATCCCAGCACCGAGCGGAACGCGCTCTGCAGCATGGAGAGGATGCGCGCATCCGGCATCCGCGAGGTCGGCAGATGCAGCCCGCTCCTGGACACGGCCACACTTGTCGGACATTTGCGTGCGAAGCGCCTGTACGCCGGCATCGACGACAGGCTGTTCACGAATGGTCTGAGATCGATCCCGAGTTCGGCGCAGGCCTTGATGACCGCCGCCCGTGCTTCCGCCGGTACAGTGACGCAGGAGAACCAGACGACCGGCTCCGAGCGGTCGTTCATCGACGGCGGGAAACCGAGGCCGGGTATGTCGCGCAGCGCCGCGACGTAGCGCGAATGGATTTCCCGCCGTTCGGCAAGCATGGCGTCCATGCGATCGAGCTGCGCGCAGCCGATCGCGGCCGCTAGATTGGTCATGCGGTAGTTGAAGCCCGCCTCCTCGAACCAATAGCGGCGTTCCGGCCGCATGCCATGATCTCGCAGCATCCGCATTCGCTGCGCCAGATCGGCGTCATTGGTCGTGCAGATGCCGCCTTCACCGGTGGTGACGATCTTGTTCGCGAAGAAGGAGCAACTCGCGATTTCGGAAAAGGCACCGACTGGCTTGCCGTCGTAGTGGGCACCGGGCGCCTCTGCGCAATCCTCGATCACGAAGAGGCCGTGGGCGTCTGCCAGTGCCCTGATTTCTGTCATCGGGGCCGGACGGCCGAACAGGTGCACGACCATGACGGCGCGCGTGCGCGGCGTGATCGCACGCGCGATCGCCTCCGGCGACAGGCACCAAGTCACCGGATCGATGTCGGTCAGTATTGGCCGCGCACCGAGCTGCATGACGGTGTTCGCGCAGGCGGCGAAGGTCAGGTCGGGGACGATGACCTCGTCGCCCTTGCCGATGCCGAGCGCAGCCATCGCGAGGTGCAGGGACACTGTGCCGTTGCTGGTCGCGATGCCGTGCCTGGCCCCGCAACGCTCCGCGAAGCGCTCCTCGAAGCTCCGAAGATAGTCGCCGGCGGAGGAGATCCAGGTCGACAGGAATGCGTCAAGAAGATTGCGGAACTCGGCGTGCGACAGGTTGGGCTCGGCGATCGCGAGGCACCGCCGGTCGCTGCGTTCTATCACGCCGACGAGGCGGCCGCAGGCGTCGAGAGAGGGTGCGAGGGCGGTCGTCGCTGCAACCGGCGCCGCTAGATCGCCGAGCGTGATAGGCCGCAGATGCGCACCCTCTCGGATCGCACCGCGCATCACATGGAGCGTTACCTGGCCGAGCAGAAACCCATCCGCGTCGATCACGAAGACCAAACCGGCGCGATTGTCCAACGCACGTTCTACCCCGGTCCAAAGCGTGTCCCCGGCCAGCGCCTGGAAGGGCACGTGGCTCGAAGCCACGGCGCCGTCGGCCGACAGATTATCGGGCATAGGGACCTTCATCTTCAGCAGACGCGCGCGTCCGCGGCCAAGTAGTTGGAGGCGAACTCCGGATTGTAGAGGACGACGGACGCCCCCTCCCGCTCCATGCGGAAAGGCACGTGGGTCAAAGAGCTCAGCGCTTCCTTCACCGCCGCTTGGCGCTCGAGCGGAACCTGCATCATCAAGAATCCGCCGCCGCCGGCGCCCAGCAACTTGCCGCCGCGGGAGCCGAAGGCGCGGGCCGTCTCATAGGCCTCGTCGATGAAGCCGTTGGAGACGGACGGGTCGAGCGACCGCTTCGCCAACCAGGCTTGATGCAGTAAATCGCCGAATTCCCCGATGTTCCGCCGGGGATCTGCCAGGATGCGCTCGCCTTCGCCGACCATGGCGTGCATTTCTCGCAGGGTACATGCCATGTCCGCGTAGCGCGCGATCTTCCGAATTTCGATTGCCTGGGCAGAACGGGAGAAGCCGGTAAAGAACAGCATCAGACTGTTCTGCAACTCGTTCCGCCGCTCCGCCGGCACATGTAAGGCCGAGACGCTGAAATCCCCACCCGGGAAGAAATCGATCCTGTTTAGCCCGCCAAATGCCGCGGCCACCTGATCCTGGGAGCCGACAGTTTCCTGCAGCAGCTCCTGCTCCACATGGATCGCCTCCTGCGCCAGGAAGCGCTTGGAGCAAAGGCGCTCGTGATTTCCGAACCATGCATTCAGCAGGGCGACGGTGAAGGCCGAACTCGACCCGAGGCCGGTCTTCGATGGCAAATCGGCGTTGTAGATGATCTCGTACCCCGACTCTCCGTCACGGTCGTAATGCTCGAGAAGACGCCGAACTACCGGATGCTGTATTTCCCGAACGGTCTGAACTTCTTCAAGCATTCCCCATGCGACTCGATAATTAAAATCAAATACAGCGGGTAAACGTCGCAGCTGAACGTAAACGTATTTGTTGATGGTTGTTGACAGAACGGCCGCGGGTTCGTTCCGGTTAAACCAAGTCGGGTGATCCGTTCCGCCGCCAAAAAATGATACCCGGAGTGGGGCCCTCACTATGATCATGGCCGTTTTCCTTCAAAGGTACCATTAGACGTGCGTCGAGCGACCGGGGGGGCGTGCGTCGACTTGCCGGCTTGACGCGCGTCCGCTCACCCTCCCGATGTGTCAGGAATTGATGGGGAAATACCAGTTCAGGGATAGCCAAAGACTCCAACACCGCTGCATGGGCATCGTAAGATGACGATTTCGTAATTGGGGGGATTGTGATTATCGGAGTGTCCTGACGTAAGCCGACTACCCCGCATAATTCATGAGGCATGTTGTGGCGCGCGAACGGTGAGCGGCAGGTGCTGGTGCGGAGACGCGGTCGCGTTTGATCCCCGCCGGCGGTGCGGGCGGCTTCGTGGGGCGGATCGCGGGGCTGGTGGGCTGCAGTGTCTGGGGCTTGATCGGGGCGTTCGCCCCGTTGCTCAGCAGGTGAGGGGCGGCAGGCGTTCGAGCACGAGGCGCAGGATGGCCTTGTCGGGACAGGCGCTCGGCAGGTGCACCATGACGCGGGTCTTCAGCGCGAAGACGCGGGTGGCGAGCTTCACCATGCGGAGCTGGAGCGTGTCGAACTGCGCGACACGCCAGGTGGATCGCGTCGGCATCAGGCTGCGCAGCGACCACAGCAGCCAGTAGGCGCCGGTGTGCAGCATCAGGGGGAACTGGTTGGCTTTGGCGCGGCAGCACGACGTGCGGTCGGCGGCGAGATGGCGCTTCCACGCCTTGATATGGTTCTCGGCTTGGCCGCGCCGGCAGTAGATGTCCTCGTAGATCGTGCGTGCCGATCCGGCCGCGAGGTTGGTCACGACGAAGCGGCTGCCGGTGCCCTACGCACTGACCTCGACGCGGGCGATGATGCGCTCGACGCGGGTCCAGCCTCGCGGCGCCGTCGTGGAATTCCTTGTAGCGGCGCAGATTGTCCCCGCCCGGTGCACCCGCGTGGCGGTGGGCGGTGCTGGCTTCCACCGTCGCGACATGGCGGCGCAGCGTGGTGGTGGTGGCGACGCCGAGCAAGAAGTCGATGCGCGCCGCGCGGCAGAAATCCAGCACCTCCGGCGCGCAGTAATGACTGTCGGCGCGGATCAGGATCTCAACGCGCGGCCAGTGCTGGCGGATCTCGCGCACCAGGCGGCGCAGGAGGTTGCGCGCCTCGGCACCGGTCGGTCGCCTGGCTGGGCGCAGCATGGCGGCGACGGGGCGGCCCTCGCCGTCGAACACGACGATCGGCTGGAAGCCGTATTCGTCGTAGTAGGCGTTGAACATCGGAAGTTGCTGCCCGCCATGGACGGCGTCGAACGTGTCGTCGATGTCGAGCGTGATGCGCCGCGGCACCTGGCGGAAGCAGGCGCAGTAGAGCGCCACCATGGCGCGCGCCATGCGGATCAGCGCGCGCGGTGGTGGCAGGTTCTCGAGGCGCGAGATAGTCGGCTGCGAACACAGCGCTGCCGCATCGGGCAGGCGCCCATTAGTCAGCTTGAACAGCGGATCGTGCCGCAGGCTGTCGGTATCGTTGCCGTCCTCGTAGCCGGCGGCGATCATCAGCAGGCGGAAGCGCAGCATCTCAGCGAGGCCATGCTGGATGCGCTCCGGCGCGCGCGGATCGTCGATGCACGCGGCGGGGCGCTGGGCGACGCCGAGGCGCGCCTCGACCTCACGCAGCGCCAGCAGGCCGCCATTGGACGAGAGGGACCCGTCCGTCGAAGCGGGCGATGATCGGCTTGCCAGCGACTGGTGACAGGCCTCGCAGGGGCAGCGTAGCGTGAATGTCGGCGGGGCATGGTGTCCGGAAACGGCAGGGTTCTGGGTTCGCAGCCGAATCCTATGGCCCATCAACGGGTTGCGCCATGCTCGCCAGCCCTGATGAACTTTCCGGGCTAGGTGCATGATGGCGTGTTTGAGGCGCAGATTGGTGCGAGAGGCCTCCGGCTTGCTGCCGGCGGCAAGCGGGACGGACGGATATTGACTACCAAGCTGCCTTGATGCGGCTGACGCGCTGATCGGGTAGCGCGTCGGTACCATCCTGGGAGAGGGCATATCGAAATGGGCCGACGCAAAGACCCGAACGCGCTCACCAATGCCCAGCATCAACGAACGCACGTTGCCCTGTATAAGTTGGTGACCATCAAGATCACGCCTCAAGTTGCCGAGGTGCTACGGGCCGCACGGACTCGCACGAAGCTGAGCACCAACCCCGTGCTCATGGCAGCTTTCAAGGCTCTCCTCGCCGCTGAGGAGGATGCTTCTCGTGCGGTGGCCGGGCTGCCGCCGGGGTCTCATTCCATGGGTCAGCCAGCGCGGACCTCCCGCTCACCCAAGCCGCAACCGCAGCAACGGGATTTTTTCGAACAGACTGATGGCCAGGCTCCTGCGGCGGATACCCAAGATAGCCGCACGGCTGTTCCTCTTCCCATTAAGGCTTAGCGTGTAAGATTAATCCTGGCAGGTTTTGGCTGCTTCGGTGAGCTCAGCCCGGCCAGTAAGTGCTGCGAGTCGATAAGCCTGGCGATTAAATCGCGTCGGATGCTGCAGATCGAAAAAAGGCAGTAATTTCGGGCCTTTTTCACCCGGTAGGGCCCTGTGGGCGCCCCTCTGCTGATGCGCCACGGCGCATCGCGTGATGTCCTCGCTCGCGTCGTGACGAGACAATTCTCGCATGGCCGCGCCCAAACTTCCGCCCATCACAGCCTTCCCCGACCAGCCCCTCGCGCTGGCCGGAACCGCCTGCGCGACCGTGCAGGTGGCTCTGTCCGATGAGCGGCGATCCCTCCTCATGCTCGATCTGGTCCGCGCCTTGGCGCGGCAGGCGGCGGCGGAGGCCTGGGCGCAGGCCGGTCTCGCAACCCAGCCGG
>JBKJNV010000342.1:0-3823 GCA_046593435.1 Roseomonas sp. | reverse complement strand
TGTGAAGGCGCGCTCGGCGGATGTATTCCAGAACCCGTCCATCAACCCGAATTATCTGAGCGATCCGCTCGACTGGCCGGTGCTGCTGGGTGGCATGAAGCTGATCCGCCGGCTGCTGCACCGCCCCGAGATCGGCGCCTATCTTGACGGCGAATCGCTGCCTGGCGATGAGGTGCAGGGTGAGGATGAACTGCGCGACTATGCCCGGCGCAACGGCTCGACCACCTATCACCTGATCGGCACCGCGAAGATGGGACCCGCGAGCGACCCGATGGCGGTGGTGGATGACACGCTGTGCGTGCATGGCCTGGCCGGGCTGCGTGTCGCGGATGCCTCGATCATGCCGGCGATGGTGTCGGCCAATACCTATGCGACGACGCTCGCGATTGCGGAGAAGGCGGCAGATATGGTGCGCGGCCGGGTGGCACCCGCGATGGCGGCCTGAGGTCCGGCGGGCAGCAGTCGCAGCGCCACCTACCGGCGCGCAGCGCCGCGAGCGCGAATGCGCGAACGCCGGAAGTCCAGCGAGCCAAGCGCGCGAAGCGCGCGCCCGGCGATTGAGGGTACAAAAAGATGCATCCACTCGGATGCCCGCTCCGTAGGGCTGGCAGCGACCCCGTCCGGGCTCGCGCCAATCGGGAGAGTGACCATGACACCGAAGTTTCGCGCGCCGCTGCTGGCCGCTGCCATCCTTGCCTCCGCAGGTGCCGCACAGGCGCAGACGCTGGTGGGCCTGACCGCCGACAACATGCTGGTGCGCATCGATGTCGCCACGCGGCGCGCCAGTGAGCCGGTTCGCGTGACGGGTGCGGAGGGACGGCTGATCGGCATTGATGTGCGCCCCGCGAACGGCATGCTCTATGGCCTGACGGATGCGAACCAGCTGGTGACCATCGACGCCGCCTCGGGGCGCGCGACGCAGGTCAGCCGGCTGTCCACGCCCTTCGTCTCCGGCGGCCGCGCCGTGGTGGATTTCAACCCGGTCGCGGACCGGCTGCGGGTGATGGGCGTCTCGGGCCAGAACCTGCGCATCAATGTCGAGACCGGCGCGGTGATCTCCGATGGCGCGCTGAAGTATGCCGATGGCGCTGCGCAGGCCGGCACGGCGCCGCGTATCGTGGCGGGTGCCTATACCAACTCCGCGGCGGGTGCGACGGCGACGGCGCTGTACACGATGGACACGCTGCTGCGCACCTACAACCTCCAGGCGCCGCCGAATGACGGCGTGCAGGCCCCGCGCGGCACGCTGCCGGACCTGCCGGCGGGTGTCGCCTTCGACATCCTGGCCGATGGCGCGGGCGGCAATATGGGCTACCTGCTCGCGGCCGGGACGCTGCATTCGGTTGCACTCGACACCGGCGCGCCCACCGCGCTCGGTGCGGTCACCGGCCTGCCGCAATCCGAGATCATCGACATCGCCGCGATGCGTTGAGGCAAGGCTGCCGGGCCAGGGCGTCAATGCCCTGGCCCGGCCCTCGCTTCTTCGCTAGGAAACGCCTGTGGAAAGCGAGCCTGCCCTGTCCGAACTCATCCTGCTTGTCGCCGGCGGCGACAGGCGTGCGCTGCGCACGATCTACCAGCGCGAATCGACACGGCTGTTCGGCATCGCGAACGCGGTGCTGCGCGACCGGGATGCGGCGGCCGATGCGGTGCATGACGCCTTCGTGAAGATCGCCGCGCGCGCGGGCCAGTATGACGCGACGCGCGGCGTGGCCTCGGCCTGGCTCGGCGCGATCGTGCGCTATGCCGCGCTCGATATCGCGCGTGCCCGCGGGCGCGAAATCCCCACCGACGATCCGGCGCTGGGGGATACCGCCATCGCGCCCGAGGCGATCGAATTGCTGGATGCGAAGGTGGAAGGTGCGAGGCTGCGGGCATGCCTTCTCACGCTCGAGGAACGGATCCGCCAAGGCATCATCCTCGCCTTCGTCCATGGCCTGTCCCATGCGCAGGTGGCGGCAAGGCTGGATGAACCGCTTGGCACGGTGAAATCCTGGATCCGGCGTGGGCTGCTGCGCCTGCGGGACTGCCTCGCATGACGACGCCCCCCCTCATTCCCACACCAGAGGAACGCCAGGCGCTGGCCGCCGAATACGTGCTCGGTACGCTCGACGCCGCAACGGCGCGGCGGGTCGAGGAGGCCGCGGCGCGCGACCCGGTGCTGGTAGAGGAGATCGCGGATTGGGAGGTGGCGCTGGCACCCCTGCAGGCCCTTGCCCCGCCCGAGGCGCCGCCGCCCGGGCTGTGGGACCGCATTGCCGGCACGCTGGAACCCGCACCCATGCCCGCCGCGCCGCGCGCGCGCCTGGTTCTGGCCTGCCTGGAGTTTCGGGGCGACGGCGGTGGCCGGCAGCCTGGCCGCCATCCTGCTGCTACGCCCGCCGGCCCCCACGGAACGGCTGATGACTGTGCTGCTGTCGAGCCAGGACCAGCCGGCCTGGGTGGTGGAGGGCGACCGGGGCGGGCTGCGGCTTGCAGCACTCAACCCCCAGGCCGCGCCGGCGGACCGGGCCATGCAGCTCTGGGCACTGCCGCAAGGGGCAACGGTGCCGACCTCGCTAGGCCTGATCCCGCGCGAATCGGGCCAGGTGCGCGTCTCGCCCAGCCAGATCCGGCCGGAGCCGGGCATGCTGATCGAGATCACGCTGGAGCCGCCGGGTGGGTCACCGACCGGACGGCCGACGGGGCCGATTCTGTTCATCGGCCGCCTGGCCCCCGCTTCGGGGGCCTGGCCCGCGCGTTAGAGCATCATCCGTTCAAACGGAATCGTTTGGACGGATAAAGGCGCTCGAAAAACAATAGGTTAGAGTGTGTGAAGTGAGCCCTTGCGAACGGAGCATGCTCTAAGGCTGCGCCGGCAGCACCACGATGGTGACGGTGCGCGCGGGCGGCTCCCCGGCGCGGACCACCGGGCTGAAGCTGGCGCTGCGCGCCTCGGCGCGGATGCGGTCGCGTTCCACGCCGCGCGCCGACAGGGCGCGGGCGACATTGCGCGCGCGCTCGGCGGCCAGCGTGGTGGTGGTGCGTGCGCCACCCTCCGCCCCGGCATGACCCAGGACGCAGATCAGGCGCTCGGGATCGGCGCGGGCGAGTTCGGCCGCCGCGGCGAGCAGGCTGCGCGCCGAGGTCGCCACCTGGGACTGGCCGGGCTCGAAGGGAATGGTGAAGACATCATCCTCCAGCCGCTCGGCACCGATGCAGTTGAAGGGGCGCGGCTGCGCGAAGGCCTGCGGCACAAGCGCCGGGAAGGCCGCCAGTGCCAGCCATACAGGCAGGGCCGCGCGCTTCAACTTGCCACCAGCAGGCCGGCATCGGTGAGCTTGCGCAGCAGCGCGGGCGCGGCCACCGAAGGATGCGCCGCCGCGAGCTCGCGTTCCGTCACATCCACCCGGCCGAGCAGCCAGGCGGCCGCCTCTGCCTCTGCGGCTGACACCGGCACGGAGCCGGCGCTGCCCTTGAGGATGAATTCCGCACCGCGCCGCACCGGCTTCGCGCCACGGTCAATCACACGGTAGCTCGGGGCCTCGGTGTCCAGCGCGGGCGCGCCGGCCGGGGGTGCGACGCCGCGCGCGGCCAGCAGGTCATGCCCGCCGCGGGGGAAACGATACCCGGCGACGAAGCTTTCCAGCACGCCCATCACCTTGGGGTCGCGGCACAGCTCGCCGAGGCGCTGGCCGAGCAGTGCGGCGCGGCTGGTGAGCGCGAACTTTTGGGCCGCGCTGCCATCCTGGCGCGGCAGCGGCTTGCGGAATTCCGCGTCGTAGAGCACCCGCTCGACCAGGATATTCAAAAAGTCCATCCCCAGCGGGGCGTGGACGCCATA
>JBKJNV010000195.1:0-3860 GCA_046593435.1 Roseomonas sp. | reverse complement strand
CGGCGGCCCTCGGCTGCGCATCGAGATCAAGACCGACGCCGCCGGCAGCCCCTACCCGGGGATCGTCGCGAAGACGCTCGCGGTGCTGGACGCGGCGGGGCTGCGGTCCCGCGCCGTGCTGATCGGCTTCCAGGCGCCGGCGATGGCGGAGGCGCTCGCGGCCGGCGGGCTGCATGGGGTGTCCTGGCTGGTGGACGGGCGGGTCCTGCGGGACATCGGGGTCGAGGGCGTGGTCGCGACCGCCACGGCGCATGGTTTCCACGATATCGGCTTTGCTGCCGCCACGCTCGACGCGGCCTTGCTGGCGCGGATGAACGCCGCAGGGCTCGCGGTCAATGTGTGGGGCGCCAATGACGCGGCCGAGATCCGGCGGATGCTGGCACTCGGCGTCGCGGGCTTCGCGACCGATGACCCGCGCCTCGCCCTCGCGCTGCGCGACGGGCGGGTGGGGTAGCGGGGGGCGCTATTCCGCGGCGGCGCGGGTCTCGGCACCCAGGAGCGGCACCGCACCTGGCAGCGCACTGCCGGTCCAGAGCTGTTCCAGCAAAGCCCGCGCCGCGATGTCGCCCACGGCGGGGACGGTGAGTTCGAGGAACTTTTCGGACAGGTCGGCGTCGGATAGCGGTGCATCGGGGTCGCCCTTGCGGGTCGGCTGGTGGCGTTCCAGCACGCGGCCATCGGCGAGCGTGATGGCGATTTTTGCACTGCGCGCATCGGGGAAGGCGGCATCGCATTCGGGGTCAATCGCGACCGTGATGCGCGGCATCAGCGCGCGGATCGCGGGATCGACCATGCTGATCCATGGCGGGGTTCGCCTGTCCGCCTTCGCACCGGAGCGCCTGGCCGATCCCGCGATCCGCGCGCTGATGCCGCGCATCACGGTCGCGATCGACCCCGAATGCGACGCCGCCTTCCCCGATGCGCGCAGTGCAAAAGTCGCCATCACGCTCACCGATGGCCGCGTGCTGGAACGCCACCAGCCGACCCGCAAGGGCGACCCCGATGCACCGCTATCCGACGCCGACCTGTCGGAAAAATTCCTCGAACTCACTGTCCCCGCCGTGGGCGAGATCGCGGCGCGGGTGCTGCTCGAACAGCTCTGGAGCGGCAGTGCGCTGCCAGGTGCGGTGCCGCTGCTGGGTGCCGAGACCCGCGCCGCCGCGGAATAGTGCCCGCTGCTACCCCGCCTGCGCGTCGCGCAGCGCGAGGGCAAGGCGCGGGTCATCGGTCGCGAAGGCCGCGACGCCGAGTGCCAGCATGCGCGCGATCTCGGCCGCGTCATTGGCGCCCCACACATTGACCGCGAGCCCGGCGGCGTTCATCCGCGCCAGCAAGGCCGCATCAAGCGTCAGGGCAGCGAAGCCGATGTCGCGGAATCCATGCGCCCTGGCGGTGGCGACCACACCCTCGACCCCGATGTCGCGCAGGACCCGCCGGTCCACCAGCCAGGACACCCCATGCAGCCCCCCGGTCGCCAGCGCCTCGGCCATCGCCGGCGCCTGGAAGCCGATCAGCACGGCGCGGGACCGCAGCCCCGCCGCGTCCAGCACCGCGAGCGTCTTCGCGACAATCCCCGGGTAGGGGCTGCCGGCGGCGTCGGTCTTGATCTCGATGCGCAGCCGAGGGCCGCCGTCGCGGTAGAGTGCGGCGAGGTCGGCCAAGGCCGGAATGCAGCCGGCATCGGGGCCCTTCAGCGCAGTGCGGCGCAGATCTTCAAGGCTTCGTGCCACGACCGGCCCTTCGCCGAGGCTGGTCCGGTCGAGCGTTGCGTCGTGCATGATCACAACCTCGCCATCGGCGGAGACGTGAACATCGCACTCCGCTTCTTCCACACGCAGAGCGTGCGTGCCCAGAAAGGCCGGTATACTGTTCTCAGGCCACAATAGTGCGCCGCCGCGATGGCTGATGATGTCCGGTCGTTGCCGCATAAGCATGGCTCTCCCCGATGTTGCGTTGAGTGGTAGTTAACCTGGTTCGCGCAAAAGTTGCATTGTCCGGGAACGCCGGGTGATTTATTGCCGCAGTGAAGGGAGACAGGGTTGACCGACTCGACATCACGGTGGCTGCTGATCGTGCTTTTCGTCCTTCTCGCCGTACCTCAGGCGCTGGCGCAGGGCGACCCCATCCGCATCAAGATCGTCGGCGGCCTTGCCGATGTGCGGCAATTCACGACCTTCGAGGAACCGTTCTGGCGCGAGCGCATCCCGGCCGCGACGGGTGGCCGCGTGGTGGCGGAAATCGCCGCCTTCGACCGCAGCGGCATTCGCGGGCAGGAGGTTCTGCAGCTCATGCGCCTGGGTGTCGTGCCCTTCGGCACCGCGATCCTCTCGCTGGCCGCGACCGAGGAGCCGGAGCTGAACGGGGCAGACCTGGTGGCGCTCAGCCCGGACATCGCCGCACTCCAGCGCAACGTGGCCGCCTATCGGCCGCACCTCCGCCGGATCCTTGCCGAACGCTATGGGCTGGAACTGCTCGCCATCTACACCTATCCGGCGCAGGTCCTGTACTGCCGTAATTCCTTCCGGGGCCTCGCCGGCCTTGCTGGCCGGCGCGTGCGCTCATCCTCGGTCGGCATGTCCGAGGCACTCGCGGCGCTGGGCGCGACCCCGGTCGTCACACCCTTTGCCCAGATCATGCCCGCGATGCGCGGCGGGCAGGTGGAATGCGCCGTCACCGGCACGCTGTCGGGCAATGGCATCGGCCTGCATGAGATCAGCACGCATGTGCACAGCCTCGCACTCAGCTGGGGGCTGTCGTTATTCGCGGCGAACCGCAGCGCCTGGCTCGGGATCCCGGCCGAGCTGCGTGGCATCATCGCGCGCGAGGTCGGCGTCCTGGAAGCGCGCATCTGGGATGCGGCGGCGGAGGAGACGGGCGATGGCCTGGCCTGCAACTCTGGCGCCGCATCCTGCCAGATGGGGCGGCGCGGGCGCATGGCGGTGGTGCCGGTGAGTGCGGAAGACGAGGCGTTGCGCCGGCGCCTGCTGCGCGACACCGTGCTGCCGGGCTGGGTGCGCCGCTGCGGCAATGACTGCGCCGACGCCTGGAACCAGACCATCGGTCCCGAGCTCGGTGTGATGGCGAGCCCCGAATAGATGCTCGTCGGCGCGCGCCTGCTGCGCATCGCCATTGTGCTGGCGGCCGGCGCGCTGCTCATGGCGCAGCTGGTCACGACCGCGCTCATGGTCGGCCAGGCACGCGAGGCCCAGGTGCTTGCCGCGCGCGAGACGGTGGAGCGCGTGGCCAACGGCGTCGAGGCTTCGATCAACCGCTCCTTCGTCCAGGTTGATGCCATGCTCGCCGCCCTGCCTTCGGTGCTGGAGCCCTTCGCGCGCGACGGCGTGCTGGACGTGCCCACGGTGAATCGCCTGCTGCAGGAGATGAACAACCAGAGCTTCACCTACCGCGACGTTCTGCTGATGCGCCATGATGGCACGCCCATCGCGGCCGCCATGCCGCTGTCCCGGCGCAGGCCGCTGCCGCAATCGCTGCGGGGTGACTTCGCCGAGGTTCCGCGCCGCGCCGGCACCGTCTCATTCGCGGGGCCGGTGAAGAATCCGGTCACCGGGGAATGGTCGCTGTATTTCGTGCGCAGCCTGAACATGCCCGGCCTGGGGCCGGTGCTTGGCGTCGCCGAAGTGCCGTTGCCGCTGGTGCAGACCTTGTTGGCCGTCGGCGGCGACCGCGCCGGCATGCGGGTGACGCTGGAGACCACCACCGGGAAGTTGATGGCGTCGCTGCCACCGGACGAGGCGCGGATCGGGCGCGATCTTCCGCAGGATGCGCGCGCCTGGGGCGGTGTGGAGCGCGGCATTGCCGTGCTGCCCTCCCGCTTCGATGGCGGGGATGTCTTCGTGGCG
>JBKJNV010000129.1:0-3679 GCA_046593435.1 Roseomonas sp. | reverse complement strand
CGGGCAAACCAAAGAGGTCGGGCGCAGCGACGGAGAGGCCCGACGTCGAACGATTGTCCCGCGAACTGGAGGACATGCGCGCAAGGCTTCGCCAGATCGAAGATCAGGGCGTCGACGCCTTCACCGCAAGGAAGATCGAGACGCTCATCGAGGCGGCCCAGATTGCACGGGGGCAGGCACTGGATGCCGCCTTGGAGCGCACCAAGGCCCAGGGCGAACTTCGCGCGCTGCGTGACGCCATCGAGAAGGCGCCAGGCCCGGCCGGTTGGTTGCTGCGCCGAGCGGCGCGTCGCCTTACCGGCAAGTAGCGCCTGTGCCATGGCGATTGAGAATGGCTGCGGCGGATTGTGCCCATGCACCCATACGCAACGGCACGACCGCTCGCTTTGACGTGGCCGAAACCGCAGCACCCAGCCTGCGTTCTGCACAAACTCCCTTCGCCTGACGCACCAGCCGCAGGACGACCATGTTCACCTTCGCGTTCTGCACCGGCATCGAAAACAGCACGCCCACCATCAAGGGCGGCACAGAGCGCGTGGATCAACTGGAGAAGTGTCGGTTCTACGATCACTGGCGCACGGATTTCGAGCTGGTGCAGGAACTCGGGCTGCAATTCCTCCGCTACGGTCCGCCCATCCACCGCACCTGGCTGGGCGATGGCCGCTATGACTGGAGCTTCGCGGACGAGACCTTCGCGGAGCTGAAGGCGCGCGACATCCTGCCCATCGTCGATCTCTGCCATTTCGGCGTGCCCGACTGGATCGGCAATTTCCAGAACCCCGACTTCCCGCGGCTGTTCGCCACCTATGCCCGGGACTTCGCCGCCCGCTTCCCCTGGGTGCAGCTCTACACCCCCGTGAACGAGATGTTCATCTGCGCCACCTTCTCCGCTCGCTGGGGCTGGTGGAACGAACAGCGCAGCGATGACCGCAGCTTCGTCACCGCGCTCAAGCACATCGTGAAGGCGAATGTCTGCGCCATGCGCGCGATCCTGGACGTGCGGCCCGACGCCATCTTCATCCAGAGCGAGTCATCGGAGTATTTCCACGCCGACAGCCCCGACGCCATCGGCCGGGCCGAACGCTTCAACGCTGAACGCTTCCTCTCGCTCGACCTCAACTACGGCCACGACGTGGACGCGCGGACCTACCGCTTCCTGCTGGAGAACGGCATGACGGCGGAGGAGTACACCTTCTTCCTGACGAACCACCTGCGCCGCCACTGCATCATGGGCACCGACTACTACCAGAGCAATGAACACCGGGTCTGGGCGGATGGCAGCACCTCTGCCTCGGGCGAGGTGTTTGGCTACACCGAAATTACCCGACAGTACTTTGAGCGCTATCATCTGCCGGTGATGCACACCGAGACGAATATCGCCGAAGGGCCCAGGGGCGACGAGGCGGTGTACTGGCTGTGGAAGGAATGGGCGAATGTGCTGCGGCTGCGCAACGCCGGTATCCCCATGGTCGGGTTCACCTGGTACTCCCTGACCGACCAGGTCGATTGGGACACCGCACTGCGCGAGAACAATGGCCGCGTGAACCCGCTCGGACTGTACGACCTCGACCGCAACCCGCGCGCGGTGGGCCGCGCCTACAAGACGCTGGTCGCCAACTGGCGGAACCTGCTGGCGACACAAAGCGTGTGCCTGGCCCTGCCGGTTTTCCTGCCCAGCGACCAGGAAAACCCCGTGGTGCTGGCGCAGTCCGAATATGCACGGAGTCTCATCCGGGCGCGCGAGGCATCAAGCGCCACGCGCAAGCGCCCAGCGCTGCCGGACACCTGAGCAGGTGCCCGGCAGCGCGGCATCCGCTCAGCCCTGTGCGGGAGGCGCCGGCGGCTGCACCGCAAGCGCCTCGCGCAGCTGCCCATCCAGCTGCGTGCGCAGCGCCGGTGCAAGCTTCAGCGCACCCGCCAGCGCGCTCAGATAGGCGCGCTCGGAGGCGCTGTCCGCACCACCCATGACCATCGCAGAGGCCAGATACAGCTCGGCCTTCTGCGCCTCCGTGGCGGCGAGATGCGCGATCGCCACCGGATCGGCCGCGGTGTTCAGCACCGCGAAGATCTCGCCCTTTTCCTCCTCGGACAGAGCCAGGCGCTCGGCTTCGTCGAAGATGCGCTCATGCTCCTGCGCATCCAGCTGGCCATCGGCCCGCGCGGCCGACACCATGGCGCGGATCACCGAAAGCCCGAAGGGCTTGCCCTCGCTGTCGGCGGCCGCGGGCTGGGCGAATTCGTCGGTCGCCGGCACGCTGGCCCCGCTTTGCTGCTGTGACTGCCACGCGCCATAGGCGCGGTGCGCCAGCAGCCCCAGCAGCGCCATGCCACCGACGCGGAACAGCCCGCCGCCGCCCCGCCCACCCAGCACCGAGCCCAGCAACCCGCCCGCCGCCGCGGCTTGCCCGGCCCCGCCCATGGGGCCGCGCAGCCCGCCGAGAATGCCCCCCAGCCCACCGCCGGACCCGCCACCGCCCAGCAGCCCGCCCAACCCACCGGACATTCCACCCAGAAGCCCGCCAAGGCCACCGGCACCTGGCGCCGTGCCGGGTGCCGCGGGACTCCTCGCCTGCCCGCCGCCCAGCAGGCCACCCAGCCCGCCACCGCCGCTGCCCAGGAGTTGCTCCATCATCCGCTTCAAATCGGTCGCCATCGGCATTGCCTCCCATCGGGTTCGAGGGGGCAACGCGCCACTGGGCGGCCGGATGCATCAACAGCCCCCGCAGGCGCCCTTCCGCCCTGCGCGCCTTCGCCTGCTCACGCCCGTATCCAGCTCTCCGAACGCCAAGATCGCCGTCGAGATCCGCCGCCCCGCGACCTCGCGCGGGATTGGCGCGGCAGAAAATGCGACGCCGTTCACCACCCCCGTCGCGCGATCGCAGCCCACCGACAGGCTCGGCGCTGGATTCAACCCCGCGCACCGGCCGCGCCGCCGCCAGCACGAAGCAAAAAGGGTGGGCCGCGGCGCATTGGCGGTTGCACAGCCGCATTGACGCTGTGACGGCGCGCTGGCTAGCTGCTGCGTGGCCGCATCGTTTCAAAGAGCCACACGCATCCGGGGGATTGGTCCATGGCAACTCGTCGCACATTGCTGCTTGTCGCGGGCGTTACGCTGGCCGCCCCCGCCGCGGCGCAATCCTGGACGCCGAGCGGACCCATCCGCGTCATCGTCCCCTTCGCCGCGGGCGGCACCACCGACATCCTCGCCCGCCTCTACGCGCAGCGCCTGACCGAGAGCCTTGGCGTACCGATTCTGGTGGAAAACCGCGGCGGCGGCGGCGGCTCGATCGGTGCCGAGGTGGTGGCGCGCGCGAACCCAGACGGCCAGGTGCTGCTGTTCCACAACTCCACCTTCTCTGCCACCTCCGCCGTGCTGGAATTCGCCGGCCGCGCCCTGCACTCGATCGAACGCGACTTCGCGCCCATCAGCCTCGGCGCCACAGTGCCCGCGGTGATGATGGTCAATGCCGCCGTGCCCGCCGCCAACCTTGCCGAATTCATCGCCTGGGCCCGCGCGCAGCCATCGCCGCCCTTCTATGGCTCCACCGGGCCGGGCAGTGCGGGGCACCTCACGACCGAGGTGCTGAAGGTCGATGGCAATTTCCAGGTCGAGCACGTGCCCTTCCGCGGCGCCTCGCTGCTCGTGCAGGAGATGCTGTCGGGCCGCATTCCCTTCGGC
>JBKJNV010000127.1:0-3382 GCA_046593435.1 Roseomonas sp. | reverse complement strand
TCGGGTAGCCTCGCGCATCGCATCGGGCAGGATCAGCTTCATGGTCGCGAACTTCCAGGCCAGGGAGGGATGCCCTGACGGTCGTGGGTGATGTTTTGCTTGGGGGATCAGCGCGTGCGGTCAGCGAGTGTGGCCTTCACAGCGGCGCTTGCCTGAAACGCGCCGAGTACCGTGACTGTTGCAATCGTCGCCGCCGCCAACGCAGGCGTGACATCGGGCGCGATGGAGGCGAGACCCAGGACCCGGATCTCGATCCGCTCGCCGGCGTCGAGCACCGCCTCCAGTTCTGCCCGCGTGTAGTGCCGCAGCCCGAGGTCGAGCGCCTGGCGCGCGACGGAGCGCTTTGTGGCCTCGCCATGGCGCTCCACCTGGTTGCGGATCGCGGTGCGGATGAAGTCGGTACGGTTCGCGTAGAAGCCCTCCCGCACGAGCAGGTCGATATGCCCGAGGTCCACATAGCCGAGGTTGATGGTGATCTTTTCCGTCTCGGCGCCGGGCCTGGGACGAAGCTCATGAATTTCAGACGCCATCTTAAAACATCCCCACACCATCTGTGTGGATGGTAGGTGGGAGCGGCCTGGCCTCGATCAAGTCGGGACGTCGAGCTTTCTTGACGGCACCGCGCCAGCACGCTACAAGAATATTGTCCTATCGCTTCTGCCCATCGGATCAGCCGCCAGGCACGGGCTGAAAAGCCGAAATCCTGAAATTCTTACAATTCCGCGTTCAGTTGCAATGGCTTGGCGCGAGCGCGCTGGTAAGATTATCTTACTTTCTTACCCGAGCAGCCGCACCGCTTCGCCCCTGAGGGCCGGGTCACCCAGCGCCAGCACGTGGCCCTCGGCGCCCAGGCGCAGCGGCGCGCCCGCCCAATCCGTCACACTGCCGCCGGCACCTTCGATCACCGGCACCAGCGCCGCCCAGTCCCAGGGCTTCAGCCCGCTTTCGGCAACCACATCCACCAGGCCCAGCGCCACCAGGCCATAGCCATAGCAGTCGCCGCCCCAGGTCACGCGCCGCGCGGCGCGGCGCAGCGCCTCGAACCGCCGGTCATCACCGGGGGCGAACAGGTCAGGCGCCGTGCAGGACAGCTCCGCCTCCGCCATGGCCGCGCAGGGCCGGCAGCGCGGCACCCCACCCATGGGCGAGGTGAAGCGCGTCGCCTGCCCGGCCACCCCGGTCCAGCGCTCCCCGGTCACCGGCTGGTCAATCAGGCCCAGCACCGGCACGCCGCGATGCAGCAGCGCGATCAACGTCCCGAACAGCGGCCGCCCGGTGAGGAAGGCACGAGTGCCGTCGATCGGGTCCAGCACCCAGACCCATTCGGCGTCAACGCGCTCGGGCCCGTATTCCTCGCCCCAGATGCCGTGGTCAGGGCATTGGGCGCCGATCAGGTCGCGCATGGCGCGCTCAGCGGCACGGTCGGCCTCGGTGACGGGGCTCGCATCCCCCTTCGCCTCGACCAGCAGGGCGGAGCGGAACAGCGGCCTAATGACGACGCCGGCCGCCGCCGCCGCCTGTTCGGCGACGGCGAGGAAGCCCGCCGGCACCGACATCAAGCCAGCGGGCCCATCAGGGCGCGGGCGCATTCGGGCTGATGGAGCGCAGGTAGGCGATGACGTCGGCGCGCTGGCCAGGATTGTTGATCCCCGCGAAGGCCATGCGGGTGCCGGCGATCGCGCGCGCGGGGGCGGCGATGAAGGCGTTCATGTCCTCATAGTTCCAGGGCTCGGCCGCCTTGGCGCGCAGCGCGACAGAGTAATTGAAGCCCGCGACCGCGGCGTGATTGCGCCCAATGATGCTGTGCAGGTTCGGTCCCACGCCCGTACGGCCGCCTTCATTGAAACTGTGGCATGAGGCGCAGAGCCGCCCGGCGAGGGCCTGACCGTTCTGCGCATTGGCGGCGGCCAGCAGCGCCCCTACAGGCTCCAGCGCCGGCGCGGCCGGTGCGGCCGTAGCGGCGGCGGCGGGCGCGGCCGCACCCGCGATCACCAGCACCGGCTGGTCCAGCTTGTGCGGATGCACCAGCAGCTTGCCGGCCAGCCCGGCCAGCCCGAAGACCACCCCCGCAGTCAGGATCGAGGCGTAGATCTTGGTGGGGCCGAGACTATCCATCCGAAATTTCCTTCGCGAACCAAAGCCAACCCGGGGCCGGAAGCGCCAGGGTCTTCATCCAAGCCAAAGCGGCTGCCCTGCATATGGGGAACCGCGCCGGGGTTCCAGCCTGCGGCAGCCTGCTCTAGAACGGCGCGGACCATACTGGCCATGGTGCAACGCGGCAACCGCCTTGCCGCTCCTTTTCGCCTTCGGATCCGCAGCCCTTGAACCCCATCATCCTGATCCCGGCCCGCATGGCCTCCACCCGCCTGCCGGGCAAGCCGCTGGCCGATATCGGCGGCCGCGCGATGATCCTGCACGTGCTCGACCGCGCGCGGGAGGCCGGCATCGGCCCCGCCGCCGTCGCCGCCGGGGAGCCTGAGATCGCGGAGGCCATCCGCGCCGATGGCGGCACCGCCATCCTCGTCGCCGATGACGTGCCCAGCGGCACCGACCGCATCCACCGCGCGCTGCTCGCACTCGACCCAGGGGGGCGCCACGACGCGGTGATCAACCTCCAGGGCGACCTGCCGACCCTGCCGCCTTCCCTGCTGCGCACCCTGCTGGCCGCCCTCGAGGGCAGCGATGCGGATATCGCCACACTTGTCGCACCCATCACGAACGAGGCGGAAGCGGCAGCGTCCCAGGTGGTGAAATGCGCCTGCGCTTTCCCGCCCGGCGCGCAGGTCGCGCCCGCGCTGTATTTCTCCCGCCTGCCGGTGCCCTGGGGCGAGGGGCCGCGCTACCACCACATCGGCGTCTATGCCTATCGCCGCGCCGCACTGGCGCGCTTCGTGGCCCTGCCCGCCTCCCCGCTCGAGGAGCGCGAGAAGCTCGAACAGCTGCGCGCGCTGGAAGCGGGGATGCGCATCGTCGCCGCACTGGTCGACCACGCTCCCTTCGGCGTCGACACGCCCGAAGACCTCGAACGCGCGCGCGCCGCGCTGGGACACCACCCATGAGCCTCATCGCCTTCCAGGGCCTGCCCGGCGCCTATTCGGACCTGGCCTGCCGCGCCGCCTATCCGGGCTGGCAAACCCTGCCCTGCCCAAGCTTCGAAGCCGCGATGGCCGCCCTGCGCGAGCGCCGCGCCGACCTCGCCATGCTGCCTTGCGAGAATTCGCTCGCGGGCCGGGTGCCGGACATCCACCGCCTGCTGCCGGAATCGGGCCTCGCTGTGATCGGGGAGCATTACGAGCGGGTCGAGCACTGCCTGATGGCGCCCGCCGGCGCGACGCTGGACACCATCCGCCGCGCCCATAGCCACCCGGTGGCTCTCGGCCAG
>JBKJNV010000011.1:0-2565 GCA_046593435.1 Roseomonas sp. | reverse complement strand
TATTGGACCCTTTGACCCACAAGTTATTGTAAAGGAGTGACATTATGTAAGCCGAAGCCGCGAACCAAAAGTGTCTAATTCAGATGACAGTCTCGATGCGCGTTGCTAGCCTCCCTCCCAGGCGTGAGGGAGAGTCCCGGAATGGACGCAGCGAAACGGATCGAGCGGGCACTTGAAGCCGCGCTGCGGCTTGGCGGTGGTGGGCACACGCCCTCCGGCCCGCCGCGCCTTGCCCGCGCCATGCAGCATGCGGTCTTCCCCGGCGGTGCGCGCGTTCGCCCGCGCTTGTGCCTGGCCACCGCCGCGGCCTGCGGCGCCGAGCCGGGGCTGGCCGATGCCGCCGCCGTCGCGATCGAACTGCTGCACTGCGCCTCGCTCGTGCATGACGACATGCCCTGCTTCGACGATGCCGCCACCCGGCGCGGCCGCCCCTCGGTCCATCGCGCCCATGGCGAACCCCTCGCCCTGCTCGCCGGCGATGGCCTGATCGTGCTGGCCTTCCAGCAGCTCGCACTCGCCACGCGACGCGCGCCGGGGCGCGGCATCGCGCTGATCCGCATCGTGGCCGAGGCGGTGGGCTCGCCTAACGGCATCGTCGCCGGCCAGGCCTGGGAATGCGAGGAAACGGCCGATCTCGCGCAGTACCAGCGCGCCAAGACCGCCGCCCTGTTCTCCGCTGCCACCGCCGCGGGTGCCGCCGCGGCCGGGCTGGACGACGCGCCGTGGATGCTGCTCGGCGAGCGGTTGGGCGAGGCCTACCAGGTGGCCGACGATATCGGCGACGCCTTCGGTTCCGCCGAGACCATGGGCAAGCCGATCGGCCAGGATGAGAAGCTGCACCGCCCGAGTGCCGTGCGCGAACTCGGCCTGTCAGGTGCGATGGCGCGGCTGGAAAGCCTCACGCGCGCCGCCATCGCCGCCATTCCGCCCTGCCCCGGAGCCGCCGACCTCCGCGCCCTGATCGCGATGGAGGCAAAGCGCCTGGTGCCCAAGGAACTGGCGGCAAGCGCGGCGTGAGCGCTGCCTCCGATGTCGCACCTTTGCCCGGCGGTACCGTGCTGTCGCCGATGACGCTGCGCGACCGCTTCCTCGCCTGGCGGGACCGGGTGGTGGCGCGGCCGGGCTTCCGCCAGGCGGTGGCGCGCTTCCCGCTGACGCGCGGCGTCGCCCGCGCCCAGGCGCGCGGCCTGTTCGACCTGATCGCGGGGTTTGTCTATTCGCAGGTCATGCTCGCCTCGGTGCGGCTGGGCCTGTTCGACCTGCTGGCCGAGGGGCCGCTGACCACCGGCGAGATCGCCCGCCGCGTGGACCTGCCCGAGGATGCGGCGGAGCAGTTGCTCGCCGCCGGCGCCGCGCTGGGCCTGTTCGGCCGGCGCAGCGGCGGGCGCTGGGGCCTGGGCCTGCGCGGCGCGGTGATGGTGGGCAACGCCGCACTCGCCGCCATGATCGAGCACCACGCCATGCTCTACGCTGACCTGGCGGACCCGGTGGCGATGCTGCGCGGGGCGCGCGGCGGGCAGTCGCTCGCGGCCTATTGGGCCTATGCCCAGGCCGAGTCGCCGGGCGCTCTGGAGCCGGGCAAGGTCGCGGCCTATTCGGGCCTGATGGCCGCTTCGCAGCCGCTGGTCGCGGCCGAGGTGCTGGATGCGGTGGATGTGGGTCGGTTCCGCTGCCTGCTCGATGTCGGCGGCGGCGAGGGTGCCTTCCTCATCGCGGCCGCCGCCCGCGCGCCGGCTTTGCGCCTGATGCTGTTCGACCTGCCCGGCGTTGCGGACCGCGCCCGGCAGCGATTCGACGCGGCGGGGCTCGCCGGGCGGGCCGAGGTCGTGGGCGGCGATTTCAGCCGCGACGCCCTGCCCAAAGGTGCCGACGCGATCTCGCTGGTGCGGGTGATCCACGACCATGACGACGCGGTGGCGCAGCGCATCCTGGCCGCCGCGTACCGCGCGCTGCCGCCGGGCGGGGTGCTGATCCTGGCCGAACCGATGGCCGGCACCCGTGGCGCCGAGGCCATGGGCGACGCGTATTTCGGCTTCTACCTGCGCGCCATGGGCAGCGGGCGCCCCCGCCGTGCGGCGGAACTGCAGGCGATGCTGCGCCAGGCCGGCTTCGCGTCCACCCGGCAGGTGAGCACCGCGACCCCACTCGTGACCGGCGTGCTGCTCGCCCGGAAAGACAATGCCTGATTGTGCGTCAGTTTCGATTGACACATATCAATGTCCGACTAGACTGACACTCTGAGGCGCAGAAAGGCCCAAATGAACACCGTCGCCGTCGTCCTGAGGGAGCCCGAACACCTCGCACTCGCGACCGTCACGCTCGCCTTGCCTGGTGCGGCGGATGTGGTGGTCGATGTGGAGTGGAGCGGGATCAGCACCGGCACCGAGCGCCTGCTCTGGAGCGGGCGGATGCCGATGTTCCCCGGCATGGGCTATCCCCTGGTCCCCGGCTACGAGACGGTGGGCCGCGTGCGTGATGCCGGACCCGACTCGGGCCGCCGCGCGGGGGAGCGAGTCTTCGTCCCCGGCTCCAAAGGCTTTTCCGATGTTCGCGGCCTGTTCGGCG
>JBKJNV010000655.1:0-10491 GCA_046593435.1 Roseomonas sp. | reverse complement strand
GCACCGCGAGCACGCCCACGACCAGATCGATACCGCGCGTCAGGGCGATGGCGACGCGCATCCCAGGCGCCACCCCGCGTCCGCGCAGATGCCACGCAAGGCGGTTCGCGCGCGCATCGAGGCTGGCGTAGTCCAGGGCAGCGTCGCCGCACACCACCGCCCGGCGTGTCGGCGTGCGCGCAACCTGCGCCTCGAAGGCCGGCAGGAGATGATAGAAGTCGATATCGCAGCGCGGGCCATCGCCCAGGGCGCGCAGCGCCGCGACGTCGATCGTCGGGGTATCACGCACAGCCTGGCCAGCGGATGGGTCCATCGGCGTCAGCAGGCCCCGTCGCGACGCAGCACTGCGATGGGGGTGCGCAGCAGGATCCGCACATCCATCCCAAGCGAACGTTCGCGCACATAGCGCGCGTCCAGCTCGACCCGCTGCTTGTAGCTGGTGTCGCTGCGCCCGCTCACCTGCCACAGCCCGGTGAGGCCGGGCCGCACCGAGCAGTAAAGCTCGGCGCCTTCGGGTCCGTAATGTTCTTCGAGTTCCCGCGCGACGACCGGGCGGGGCCCGACCAGGCTCATCTCTCCGCGCAGGACGTTGAACAGCTGCGGCAACTCATCGAGGCTGGTGCCGCGCAGGAAGCGCCCGATGCGGGTGACGCGGGGGTCATGGCGGAGCTTGCGGGTGCGCTGCCACTCCTGCCGCGCGGCAGGATCGGTGCGGAGCAGCTCCTCAAGCACCAGGTCGGCGTCGGGGCGCATGGTGGACAGCTTCATGCACCCGAAGGGGCGCCCGCCCAGACCGACCCTCCTGTGCCGGTAGAACACGGCCTGCGAGGTGGCGCGCAGGAGGACAACCAGCACCAACATCACCGGCAGCAGCGCCAGCAGCAACGCCGAGGCACCGACGATGTCCAGGGCGCGCTTCGACACATCGCGCGCCACCGGAATGTCCCGGCGCTTGGCGCCCGGCTGGTAACCGGCGCTGGTCGCGAGTACCTGGCTGAGGATGGGGGATGAGGGGCGGTGCATCTTGGGGGTGGTCTCCCGTCGGGGGGCGGAGGAGGCAGGCACGGCATCAATCGCTTGCATTTGGAGGAGTTCCACAAAACGTTTCGAATTCTAATTATTGAGGTTGGCGCATGTTAAGAACGTCGCTGCGGGATGAACAGCGAAAGGCGCCAATAGTTCAGTAAACCCTCGGTGTTGTTACCGGACTCCGTACGTTACAGCCCTGGACCCCCAGCAACGACGAGCACTTCTGCGGAATCGGGGCCAGAAACCGGCGCGGAATACACCGCACAATACAATTTCAGGTTGTGTGGAATTGTTTTACACGCAATGGTTGTATTGTATTATGCTATGCGCTTCGTCTGGCGCCTTGCTGCGGAGACCCTCGCGCAGGGTTGAGGGTGCCGGCCGCACTGCTCATGCGGGCAGCGCGCAGTTTCTCCGCTTTCCGTTCGCCTGCGTGAAACGAAGCGCTTCCGGTATTGCAAAGGGTGTCGGCCGACCTTAGACCGGCATTAAATAATCAGGGCAGTTCAATGTCAGGTCCCGCGTCGCCCGCAAAACTGAATGCTTTACCGCAGCAGGCGGCCACGGGAACTGATTTCCCGCCCTTGAAACGACGCTCGGCAGCACGCGGCATCCTGATCGGTCTGGGCGTCTCGGCGATCCTTTGGGCGGGGATCGCCTACATCGCCCTCAGCCTTATGCAGAACTGACTACAGGCTGAACCTCAGGCGCAGGAAAGCCAGGTTCTGGTCGTATTCCTGCACTCCGGCCGAGGTATCGAACCGCCTGACGTGCTGGTAGCTCGCGATCAGCGACATGTTGCGGTTGATCAGCCACTGCGCCGAGAAGCCCATGATGGCATCCGTCGCGCGCTGCGATGGATTTGAATACTCGCGACGTTCCACGCTCAACCCAGCGCCGATGATGATGTTGCGCTGCAGCTCATGGTCCACCCGCACCGAACCGAGAGTGCGAAGGAAGCCCTCGCCACCGCTGCGGACGGAATCATCGACGCCACGGCGGACCGCCAGTGTGACCGTCGTCAGCTGGCTTGGCAGCCAGACGAAGCGGGCATCGATGCCCAGGCCTTCGATCGTCCGGCGCGAGGAATCGCGGTATTCGCGCCGCGCCCAGCCCACACCGATGCTCGCCTGGTAGATGCCGTCGAAATCATAGACGAAGCCCACCAGCGCATCGAGCGTGAGGCTGTCGATCAGCCGGCCGCGGCGCCCTTCGCCATCGATTTCCTCGGCGCGCAGCGTCAGCGTGGCTGAGCGGCCGGGCGAGAGCAGGTAGCCGAAGGTTGTCCCCACAGAATAGGAGAAATAGTCAATCCCGAGCGTGTTGTCGGAAAAGGCCTGTCCGTCGGCGCCTTCGAAGGCCACGTGCCGCACCTGGCCGAAGCCCGAGACCGACAGGCGGTTGAACCGCGTCGTGCCGGTCACGCGGCCGGTCTGCTCGTCGAAGCCCAGCGGTTCGGTCACGCCGGCGCGCTGGAGGTCGAGCGTCTGGACGGAAAGGAAGCTGCGCCGCTGCGACAGGCTTAGCTCAACGGACGAGGAGGCGTCGATGTCGTAGCGCCCGAGACCGCCCACCGACCATGCGGTCGTGTCGAGCCGGGACTGATCGAGGTAGCGCACATCGTCGACCGTCGCGGTCAGGCCCAGCGCGTGCGTGGTCCACTGGCTCCGCAGCGCCGCCGAGGCGCTATTGGCGAAAACGGGGCTCGAGCGGGTATTGCGGTCGGTGCCGAACAGGTTGTCATCGTAGCCAATGCCGGTTTCCACCCCGGCATCGAGGCGGAAGCTGCCCAGGCGCACGCCAAGTGGATCGTACTCCGGGCGCGGCCGGTTGGTGACGGTCACTAGGCGCTGCTCGGAGAGGGTATCGCGACCCTGCGCGAGGCTGGGCATCGGCGCTGCGGCCGTGGCAAGCACAAGGCCCGCGAAGGCGGCTGGCAGCCAGCCGACGGAGGTGGCGTTTCGGCGAAGGCGTGAAGGGCACAGGCTCGACATGCTGAAACACCATGATTGAATGATTCTGATGCCACGGACGACTCAAACGCGTAAAGGGCACGATTGCGCCACGCCCGAAAAATGCCGGACGCTCGGATGATACTGTATACACGCCCCAGAAGTCACGCTTCATTTCTTATCCGTTGCGTTGGATCCTACATATTTCTCAAAGCTTCTTTGTTCCTTGCAGGAAGGTTCCTTGTAGAACAATGTCAGTCAACTTGACTTGTGACGCTCATCCATCCTGTTCAGAAGCTGATCTGACGGGTTCGTGATGTCGCAGGAGACCTCGGTGCGTGACCTTGCCCCTGCTCGGCCACGCAGGCCTCGTCCAGCCGGCGCGCTTCATCGGGTTCGGGAATCGGTTTGCAGGGTTCGGGCGTGACGCTTACCGGTGCAGCGGATAGTGGAGCAGGAAATTTGGTCCACTTCGGAAACCGAAACAAAGACAGGACGTTTTCCTCGCTACAGCCGGCAAGCTGCCACCAACCCCGATAGGGAAACCGCCATGAAAAACAACAACACCACCATCCTCGCCGTCGCCCTGGTTTGCCTCGTCGCCGGCGCGGCAGGCTTCTGGCTGTACCAGGATCGTAATCGCAGCGGTGTCGAGCTGAGTGTCGGTGGCCGCACCCTCACGCTCGAAACCCGCTGAAGGACGCAGCCCCGGCCGCTTGAGCCGGGGCGTTCCGCGCACGCACATGATGCTCTACCCTCGCTGCAACCACGCGAGGAAACAGCCATGCCCACCCCACGCCAGATCGCCATGGTCGGCTTCCTCCAGGCGCAGAACTGCTCCATCGCGCCCGGCTCATGGCGCCACCCGGCCGCGGCGACCGACTACCTGACGCCCGACTACTTCCAGCGCCTCGGCCGCGTACTTGAAGATGGCAAGTTCCACCTCGCCTTCTTCGACGACCGCCTGGCAATGCCGGACATCTTCGGCCACGACCACCGCGAGGCGGTCGAGAACGGCATCCGCGTGGTCAAGATGGACCCCATCTCCATCCTCACCGCCATCAGCTGCGCCACCACGAAGCTCGGCCTGGGTGCCACCTACTCCACGACCTATTACGAGCCCTTCCATGTCGCCCGCCTGTTCGCCACGCTGGACCTGATGACGCGGGGCCGCGCCGCGTGGAACATCGTCACCTCGCTCAATGATTCCGAAGCCGCCAATTTCGGCCGCGCCGAGCACCTCGAACACGACCTGCGCTACGACCGCGCCGATGAATTCGTCGAAGTCGTCATGGGGCTGTGGGACTCATGGGAAGACGGCGCGATCATCGGCGACAAGGTGACCGGGCGCTTCGCCGACGGCAGCAAGGTCCATGCGCTCAACCACAAGGGCCGCTTCTTCAACGCCCGCGGCCCGCTCTCCGTCCCCCGCTCCCCGCAAGGCCACCCGGTGCTGATCCAGGCCGGGCAGTCCGGCCGCGGCCAGCGCTTCGCCGGAAGGTGGGGCGAACTCATCTTCGTCATCTTCCCCAACCTCGAAACCGCGCGCCGCCAATACGCGAGCATCAAGACCGCCGTCCGCGACGCGGGCCGCGACCCGGACAAGGTCACCATCACCCCCGCCTGTTACGTCTGCGTGGGCGAAACCCGCGCCATCGCCGAAGCCAAGCGCGAAGCCGTCCTCGCACTCTCCAAACCTATCGACGCGCTGGTCCTGCTCTCCGAAGTCACCAATTTCGACTTCGCTTCGAAGGACCTCGACAGCGAATTCACCGACGCGGAACTGGCCAAGATCTCCTGGACGGGCTTCCGCGAACGCGTGATCGCGATGAGCGGCAAACCCAACCCCACCGTGCGCGACTTCGTCCACTTCTCCGGCCGCGGCACCATCCGCGAATTCCCCATCTTCTGCGGCACCCCCGCCGACGTCGCCGACCAGATGGAGGAATGGTTCACCTCAGGCGCCTGCGACGGTTTCGTCCTTGTCGCCACCCACAGCCCCGGGGCGTTCGAAGACTTTTCTCGCTTCGTCGTCCCGGAACTGCAACGCCGCGGGCTGTATCACCAGGACTACACCGGCAACACGCTGCGCGAGAACCTGGGCCTGGCACGGCCAGGGGCGGGGGATTGGAAGGCGTAGGCCAGGACCCGGACCGCCGCGCTTGCGTGGCGGCACGCCCTGGCGCGTATCGGCCCCGGAACCGTCCAGCGCGGGTCGGTTTGGACCCGCTGCACCATGCAACGCGTCCGCGCCGGGCGGCGTTAGCCCGCGATGTCTCCCCCCCCTCATCGCACCACCCTGGTCGTTGCCAAACCCAGGGCGCACGATCCCCGCAACCCGCCCGGCGCCGCGCTGCTATCCCTCAACCAGTCCGCCGGCACGGCCGCGACGCGGGCCTTTCCTGCGGCCGTGCCGGCCAAGCCCTCGGCCATCGGCACCATCGCAATCGCGGTTGCCTGGCTGCTGATGCCGGGGCTGGAGAGCCGGGCAGAGGCGCAAGGCGTCTCTCGCCAGCGCAGGATCGTGCCGGCGATTGCCGCCGCAACCCTGCGCGTCCCCCCGGGCGTCCGGCTTGCCACCCTCGTGCGCGCGATTCCAGCAGGCCGGCGCGTGCACGTCGGATGGCGCGCGACGGTGCCTGGCGAGACGCTCGATGCCGTGCGCCTGGCCCTGCTCGAAGCGGCGCGCGTCACCGGCCTGCGCGGTGAGGTGCTGCAGCGCATCGCCGAACGGGAAAGCCGGCTGGACCCGATGGCGCGCAGTGGCAGCTCCTCCGCAACCGGGCTGATGCAGTTCACCCGCGACACCTGGCTGGAGGTCGTGCGCGACTTCGGCGAGCGCCATGGCCTGGTGAACGAAGCCGCAGCACTCCAGACGGATCGGGATGGCCGCATCACGGCACAGGATCCACAGGCGCTGCACCGGATCCTGTCGCTGCGGGAGAACGCCCGCTACTCGGCCATCCTCGCCGCGGAGCGGCTGCGCGCGGCACGGCCCGGTCTTGAGACGACGCTCGGGCGCGTGGCGACGCCGGCAGACCTGTATCTGATCCACCTGCTGGGCCCCACCGGGTCGCGGCGCTTCCTTGCGGCACTCCGGGACAACCCCCAGCAGACGAGCGTCGCCCTGCTCGGCGACCGCGCGGTGACCAATCCGGCGATCTTCCAGCACAACGGCCAGTCGCTGTCGCTGGTCCATGTCTATGCTGCGCTGGGCCGGATGTTCGAGGGACCGATCGAAGTCGCCGAGCTGCGTCGGACGCAGCCGGACTGACCGGGATGCTGCCCCGGATGCGAGGCGTCGGGCCAGCCGCGCCCTCGCCCTATTTCCTCATCCGCCGCGCCTCGACCCGTGCCAGCCACCAGGTTGCCGCGAAGGTAATGGCGGCGCCGATGAGGGTGGGGATGGTGGGGACGTCGCCAAAGATGGCGAGCCCCAGGAGCGAGGCCCAGAGCAGGTCGAGGAATCGGATGGGCTGGGTGGCGGAGATGTCGGCGACGCGAAAGGCCTGGGTCAGGCAGTAATGGCCTGAGCTGCCGAGGATGCCGGCGACGAGGACGATCCCCCATTGGGTGGCGCTGGGCCAGGTCCATCCCGGTATGGCGAAGGGCAGCGTGAGGAGCGAGACGGTGATGGCTTGCCACAGGACGATGACTTCGGGCCGGTCGTAGCGGGTGAGTGCCTTGGTGAGGAGGAAGGATGCGCCGAACAGGGGTGTGGAGGCGAGCATGACCAGGGCCCAGAATCCCCCTCCGGTGGTCAGGCTGGGTCCGATGACGATGGCCACGCCGAAGGCGCCGATGATGGCCGCGATCCAGCGCGCGGCGATGACTTTCTCACCCAGGAAAAGCGCGGCTCCGGCCATGATGAACAGCGGCCCGGTGAAGCCGATGGCGGTGAGTTCCGCGAGCGGGACGTGTGGGAGCGCCGAGAACCACAGCAGCAGCCCGGCGGTATGGAGGGCGCCGCGCCAGGCCTGGCCGCGCACGCTGTGTGGGCGCCAGCGCAGCACCCCGGTGCGCAGGATGAGGGGCAGCATGACGATGAAGCCGGCCGAGTAGCGCAGGAACAGCGCCTCGAAGCTGCCCAGCTCGATGGCGATGCCGCGCATCATCGCGTTGAGGATGTTGAACTGGATCCCGGCTGCGGCCATCCAGACCATCCCCGCGAGGACGTTGCCGCCGCCCCCGCTCATCGGTCGTGGCGCTCGATGAATTTTTGGAGCAGGGCGTTGACGGCGTCCGGTGCTTCATAGGCGGCCCAGTGGCCGGTCTCGGGCAACTCGGTGATCATGGCGTCGGGGCGTGCGGCGCGCAGGACATCCACACGTTCGTGCAGTGCGGGGTAGGCGACGGCGTCGCGCGCGCCCCAGATGGCCTGGACCGGGGCCTGCACCCGGGGCAGCGCGTCACGCAGGCGGGTGGAGGTGGCGAAGCCGCGGCTGCGCAGGCGCGCATGGACGGTGTTCCATTCCTGGATGGCTATGGCGGTGTCGTCCACGGCCTCCGGCTTGAACAGCATCAGCGCGTTGAGGTTGGCACGGTGGGCTTCGCGGCGGTCGGTGCCGGATTTGTCGCGCAGTTTCTCCAGCGGCACGGGCTGGCGCAGCGTCCCCAGCGCGGCCGGGCCGATGAGGCTGAGCGAGGCGAGCCCTTCCGCCCGCGCTGCGACGAGGCCGGCGACCATGGCGCCGAAGGAAAAGCCCACCAGGTGGAATCGTGCGGGGAGGATCTCCGGCAGCCCGGCCAACAAAGCGTCGGCCGCTTCCTCCGGCCCGGCGGGGTCGTCGGGCATGGTCGAGGTGCCCAGGCCAGGCAGGTCGGGCGCGATCACCGGGCGGGCCGCGGCCAGTGCTGCGATATTGCGCGCCCAATGCCGCCAGGACCCGGACCCGCCATGGAACAGCACCACGGGCGTGCCGGCGCCCTCGCCCCAGCGATACCAGGACAGGCCCTGCGGGTCGCCACCGCAGGGTGTGGTAAGGCGCACGGCAGCGGCGGCAAGATCGGGGAGGGGTTCGTTCTGGACCATCGCCCCTACAGCCGCATGGCACGCGCGTCGCGTCCAGGGGTCTTGCACACGCGGCGGCAATAGCTTCCGTCGCAGGCTGCGCCATGATAGCCGAAGCGGATTGGTCCGGCGGGCTCAGGCGGCCCGGTCCGAAGGAGAATATCGTGAGCGCACCCGTTGCCCTGATTACCGGCATTACCGGCCAGGATGGCTCCTACCTGGCGGAGCTGCTGCTCGCGAAGGGGTATGTGGTGCACGGCATCAAGCGCCGCTCCTCCTCGTTCAACACTCAGCGGATCGACCATCTCTACGCCGACCCGCACGACCCCAAGGCGCGGCTGTTCCTGCATTACGGCGACCTCACCGATGCCACGAACCTGATCCGCATTCTGCAGGAAACCCAGCCCGACGAGATCTACAATCTCGGCGCGCAAAGCCATGTGCAGGTGAGTTTCGAGACGCCGGAATACACCGGCAATTCGGACGGGCTGGGCACGCTGCGCCTGCTCGAGGCGATCCGCATCCTGGGCCTCGCGCCGAAGACGCGCTTCTACCAGGCCTCGACCAGCGAGCTGTACGGCAAGGTGCAGGCGGTGCCCCAGGATGAGACGACGCCGTTCTACCCGCGCAGCCCGTATGCGGCGGCGAAGCTCTATGCCTATTGGATCGTGGTGAACTACCGCGAGGCGTATGGGATGCATGCCTCGAACGGCATCCTGTTCAACCATGAGAGCCCGCGCCGGGGCGAAACCTTCGTCACCCGCAAGATCACCCGCGCAGCAGCCGCGATCGCGCTCGGCCAGCAGGAATGCCTGTTCCTGGGCAATCTCGACGCGCGGCGGGACTGGGGCCATGCGCGCGACTTCGTCGAGGGCATGTGGCGCATCGTCCAGCAGGACACGCCCGATGATTATGTGCTCGCGACCAACGAGACCCACACGGTGCGCAGTTTTGTGGAACGCGCTTTCGCCGAGACCGGCGTGTCGCTGGCGTGGGAAGGCAGCGGCGTGGCCGAGACCGGTGTCTGCACGCAAAGCGGCCGCGTGCTGGTGCGCATCGACCCGGCCTATTTCCGCCCCACCGAGGTGGATTTGCTGATCGGCAACCCGGCCAAGGCGCAGCGCGTGCTCGGCTGGCGGCACACCGTGACGCTGCCCGAGATGGTGGCCGAGATGGTGGCCCATGACCTGGCCGAGCTGCGCGGCGCGCGCCCGGTGGACGCGACGCCGGTCGGCATCATGCTGGCGGAGGCGCGCGGTGGCTGAGTTCAGTCTCGCCGGCCGCCGCGTCTTCGTGGCCGGCCATCGCGGCATGGTGGGCTCGGCCTGCGTGCGCCGCCTCGCGCGCGAGGGCTGCGAGGTGCTGGTGGCCGGGCGCGATACGCTCGACCTGATCCGTCAGGCCGCGGTCGAGGATTGGATGGCCGAAGCCCGGCCCGAGGTGGTGGTGGTGGCCGCGGCCAAGGTGGGCGGCATCCTCGCCAACGACACCTACCCGGCCGAGTTCCTCTACGAAAACCTGATGATCGAGGCGAACCTCATCCACGCCGCGCAGCGCACGGGTGTGGCCAAGCTGCTGTTCCTGGGCTCGTCCTGCATCTACCCGCGCAAGGCGCCGCAGCCCATCGGGGAAGACAGCCTGCTCACCGGCCCGCTGGAGCCCACCAATGAATGGTATGCGGTGGCCAAGATCGCGGGCATCAAGCTGTGCCAGGCCTATCGGCGGCAATACGGGTGCGACTTCATTTCCGCCATGCCGTCGAACCTCTACGGCCCGAATGATTATTTCCACCCTGAGCGCAGCCACGTCATCCCCGGGATGATGCGCCGCTTTCATGAGGCGACCGCGAGCGGCGATGCCTCCGTCACCTGCTGGGGAACGGGGACGCCGCGGCGCGAATTCCTCCATGTCGATGACCTGGCCGAGGCCTGCGTCTTCCTGCTGCGGCAGTATTCGGACGCGCCGCACCTCAATGTCGGCACCGGCGCCGACATTTCCATCCGCGACCTGGCGGAGGCCATGGCGCGGGTGACGGGATTCCAGGGCGAGATCGCGTGGGACCGGACCAAGCCGGACGGCACCATGCTCAAGCGCATGGACACCGCGCGGATCAACGCGCTGGGCTGGGCGCCCGCGATCGGCTTCGAGCAGGGGCTGGCGGAGACCTATCGGTGGTTCCTGGACCAGCTCGCGCTGCGCGGCTGAGCCTTCCGGCCAGGGTCACAGCGCGGGGTTGAGCTGCGCCTCAAGCACATGCGCGGTCTCCATGGTCAGCGCCACGACCACCACGCGCAACCCCTCCACCGGCCGGCCGTCCCGCGCCGCGGCTTCCAGCGCGAGCGCCTGCTCCGCGAGGCGGGAAGTGCCGAGGTTGCGGGCGGCGCCCAGGACGCGATGGGCAATCTGGCGCAGCTGCGGCGCCGCTTCCGCCGCGTCCAGCGCCGGGTCATCCAGCAGGCCGCGCACCTCATCGAGTTCGGCGCGAAACTCGCCGATGAT
>JBKJNV010000170.1:0-5102 GCA_046593435.1 Roseomonas sp. | reverse complement strand
GAGGCCGCCGCCGATACCGCGCTCGCTCTCACGCCCAACCATCTGCTCGCGCTGATGATCAAGGGTCAGGCCGCGCGGGCACGTGGCGATGCGGACGCGGCGATTGCGGCGTTCGAGGCAGCGCATGTGGCATCGCCCACCGACCTCAAGGCACTGGACGGCCTGATGCGGGCGTGCCGTGAAGCGCAGCTATGGGAGGCTTTGGACGCCGCCGCGGACGCAGCCCTTGCCGTTGCGCCGGACCATCTGCTCGCGCTGATGATGAAGGGCCATGCCGCGCGGGAATGGGGCACGGCGGACGCAGCGCTTGCCGCCTATGAGGCCGCGCACCGTGCCGCGCCGCAGGATCTGCGCCCGCTCGATGTGCTGATCCGCGAGCACCGCGACGCGGAGCGCTGGGAGGAACTGGAGGCGGTGGCGATGGCGGCGCTCAGCATCGCGCCGCTGCACCCGCCGGCGCTGCTCGCCATCGCGCATCGCCAGCGCCAACGCGGCGCGCTGCGTGAGGCCATCGAGGTGCTGCGTCCGATCTGCGATACCATCCAGGCGCGGATGGAATTCGCCCAGATGCTGCTCGACCTGGGCGAGGATGCCGGCCGGGCGGAGGCGCGGGCGGTGCTGCAAGCCCACCCGGACCAGCGTCGCGCACGCCGCCTGCTCGGCCGCGCGGCGCTGGATCGCGGCGCCTTCGCCGAGGCACGGGCCGATTTCGAAGCGGTGGAGGAGCCCGACCTCGCGACCATCCTTGCCCTGGCCCTGCTCGCCTGGCGCGAGGGGCGGCCCGAGGACGCGCAGGCCCAGATCGCGGCGGCCGAAGCGATGGCGCCGGGCGATGCGCGGCCGGTGGAACTCCAGGCCCGCCTTGCGCGCGACGCGGAGCGCCATGGCGATGCGGTCGAGCTGTTCCGCGCGGCGCTGCTGCGCAATCCGTCGAGTGCGGATTCGCTTTTGGGACTGCCGGCTGTGCTCGCGGCCACGGGCGCCTTCGCCGAGGCTGCCGCTGCGACCGACTACGCCGAAGCCATTCTGGGCCCGGGGCCGCGCATCGCGCTGCTGCGTGCCACCGCGCTGCGCCGGCGCGGGCATTGGCCGGAGGCGCTGGAAGTCGCGCGCGCTGCCTGCGACGAGGAAAAGCCGCCGCTCAACCTCATCATCGAGCGCACGCGGCTGGAGCTGATGCTGGCCGGACCGGAAGCCGCGACCGCCGCGCTGGATGCCGCCCGCCCCGCCACGCCGAAGGAGCGCTGCGATGTCCTGCTGCACCGCGCCCTGATCGTCGAGGAGGGGTGGGATTTCGACGCCGCGGCCGCGCTGTTCGCCGAAGGTGCCGCGCTGGTGCCGCGCCACGCCGAGCTGCGCCTCAACGCCGCGCGCAACGCCCTGCTGCGCCTGGATGCGGATGGCGCGCGCGACCACCTGGCCGCCACGATGGAGGTGCGCGCCGCACCCCGCCGGCAGGCCGGGCGCAGCAGCAATATCAGCCAGACCCATGCGGGGCAGATCCTCGATGAGATCTCGCTGGACCCGCGTCTGCTTTCCGAATTGCAGCGCATCCGGCTTCGGTCGCCGGCGGCGCGCATCGCTCCGCTTGGCGTCGTGATGGGGGAGAACCCGGACAGCACGGCGGCGGCGATGCAGCTGCTGCTCGCCCATCGCGCGGCCGGTCCGCTCGATAACCCCGCGCCGGTAGCGGGGGCGGCGATCCCCTATCGATTCTGTCAATTCTGGACCGAGGCCGATCCGCCGCCCGATGTGCTTGCGCTGATGGCGACCTGGGCGCGGCATCATCCCGGCGCGGCCATAACCCGCTTTGACGACACGAGCGCACGCGAATTCCTCGCCCCGCGCTTTCCCGCCGCCATCACCAACGCCTTCAACGCGGCGCGGGAGCCGGCGATGCGCGCGGACCTGTTCCGTCTCGCGTGGTTGTACGCGGAGGGCGGGATCTACGTCGATGCCGATGACCGCTGCCATGCCTCGCTGGTGCCGCTGCTGCGCCCGGGGTTGGTCATGGCCTTCTACCTGGAACCCTGGGCGACGGTGGGCAACAATTTCCTCACCGCCGCACCGCGCCAGCCGATCATCGCCGATGCGTTGCGTCAGGCAGCCACCGCGGTGCTGCGCGGCGACCGCGACCTGGTGTGGCTTTCGACCGGGCCAGGGATGATGTCGCGCTGCCTCGCACAGGCGATGGTTGCGGCGGGCGGGCTGCCGCCGGGTGTGGCCATCTTTGACCGCCCCGTGCTGCACCGTCACGTCGCGATGCATTGCTTCCTGCCGTATAAATCCGGCAACCGGCACTGGAGCCAGGCCGCCTTCCGCAAGGGTGTGCGTGACCCGGCGGTCGCGAGCCCGCCCGTCTTTGCCGAGGAAGGCCCCCCTCTGCCAAGCGAATAGCGCGCTGCCGAGCGAATAGCGCGCGGCGGGGGCCTGCGCCTCAGAGCCGGAAGGCCTGGCGCGCCAGCAGCTTCCACTCGGCGCCCTGCTTGGTCCAGACCTGCAAGACGCCGATGCGCACGGAGGCCGGCGTGGCACCGCCCTGTTCGCCGGCGAAGGTGTGCCGGACAATCGCGTTCGCCCCATCGATCGCGACAGTCTGGTCGGACAGGGTGATGGAGCGGAAGGGCGACCGGCTCTCGACCACGTTGGCCACGAATTGCTCCTTGTTCTCGATCCGCCCGGCCGAGTGGCCATAGCTGAGCGCGCTGGCCGAGAGGGCCTCAAGCCGGGCGCGATCGGCGGCGATCATGGCAACGCGCAGCGCCTCGACCTGCGCGGCGACGGCGGCGGCCTCATCGACCTGGGCGATCGCGTTACCGGCAATGACCGTGCCGATACCCGCGAGCGCGAGGGCGCGACGTTCGATGCGCGGGCGCGTGGTGGTGGACATTGTTGTTCTCCTCCCTGTTGGGTTGCCTTGGCGGCGGGGGGAGGCTGCGCCCATCGGGGCGGCTGGTTCAAGCGGGCTCAGCGACGGATCAGGATGTAGTTGATGGTGAGGTCGATGGTCGCGCTGTTGCTCTCGGTCCCCGGAGGGAAGGGCGGGATGGTGCGGTCGCGCAGGAGTGCGGTGGAGGCGATGTCCAGCCATTGCGAGCCGGAGCGGGTGGTCAGCCGCACGGATTGCACGCGGCCCTGCCGGTCCACCTCGAAGCGGACGATGTTGGTGCCGTCTTCGCCGTTCATCGCGGCTTCGCGGGGGAAGCGACCGTTGCGGCGCAGCCATTCCATGAAGGCGGCGCGCCAGTCGGCGCCGAGGTTGGCGCCGGTGATGCGCATGGTGGCGCCGGCGACATTGTCATCCGTGCGGAGCGCGGGTGCGGCGTTGGGCTGATCCGGCCGGGCGTTCGGGCCGAGTGCAAGCTGTTCCGGAGCGCTGCGCCGGGGTGCGGGGGCGGATTGCGGCGGCCGCAGCGGGCCGAGCGTGGCATCAGGGATGAAGCGTGTTCCGGCGAGCGCGGGCGGGGCGGGGTCAGCTTGGCGTGGTTGCGGGCGTGCCACGGGGCGTGGCGTGTCCGGTGGTGCTGTCTCGCGAGGTGCAGGGGTGGGCGGGCGTGGGGTAGCGAGGCGCGATTGCGCTTCGGGCGGTGCGGCCGGCGGAGGGGGGCCGGGCAGCGGCAGCGGCGCGGCGAGAAGGGGCGGTGCGTCGCGCGGCGGTGCTGCGGCAGGGGGCGGGGGAGCAGGCAAGGGCTGCGGTGCGGCGAGCATCGGCGGCGCTTCGCGCGCGGGTGGCGCGGCGATTGCGGGCGGTCCGGGGGGGCGGGGCGGCGCGGCGGCGGTGTTCGGTGCGGGTGGGATGGGTGGCGGTGCCGGTGGGGCAGGCGGGGTAGCCGCGACAGTTGGCGCCTCCGTGGGGGGCGGTGCACTGGCCGGCGCGGGCGGGCGAAGGGCCTCAGGCGCGGGTGGCGGTGCGGGCGGCTCGGCGAGGCTCAGCACCGGGGCAGGCAAGGGCGGAGCACCGGGTGTGGGTGCCGCGCGCGGCGCCGCCTCATCGAAGACCAGCTCGACCGAGGGCAGCGATTCGGCGGGTGCCTCGGGCGCCTTGGGCGGGGCGCGGTAGAGCAGGAACGCCGCAAGCAGCAGGTGCAGCAGCACAGAGATCGCGGCGGCGCGCTGGAGCCAGCGGCGCTGGTCCAGCACGCCGCGCCGCGAGACTCCGGGCAGGAGCGGCGTCTGGGCAAAGGACATGCGCCTCATATCAGCGGTTTGCCCGCCGCGGCCAAGCCCCGGCCAGACCCGGTTGCGGTTCGTTGCAGGGCGGGGGCAGGATCAGCGCGAATGGCCGGGGAGAGTTGCGTGACAGGGCTGCATCGGCGGGAATTCGACCCGGACGCGCGCGGGGCGCTGGACGGGGTGCGGGTGGTGGACCTCTCGCGGCTGGTTGCGGGGAATGTGTTTTCCCTGGTGCTGGCCGACCACGGGGCGGAGGTGGTGAAGGTGGAACCGCCTTCGGGCGATACGCTGCGGGCGTGGAAGGTGAAGGGCGTCGAGACCTCGTGGAAGACGCTGTGCCGGAACAAGCGCAGCGTGTGTGTGGATTTCCGCAATGCGGACGGTATCGCGCTGATCCGCGCGCTGGCGGCCGATGCGGCGATGTTCGTCGAAAGCTTCCGCCCCGGCGTGCTGGAGGATATGGGGCTGGGGCCGGATGTGCTGCTGGCAGCCAATCCGCGCCTGGTGATCGTGCGTATCTCCGGCTGGGGGCAGGATGGGCCGTACCGGCACAAGCCGGGTTTCGGAACGCTGGTCGAGAGCTATGCGGGCTTTGCCGCGCTCAATGGTTTCGAGGACCGCGAGCCGGTGCTGCCGCCGATGTTCCTCGCGGACGCCTATGCTGGCTTGTACGGCGTAGGGGCCGCGATGATTGCGCTGCGCCATGCGGAGGCGACGGGGGAGGGGCAGGTGATCGACCTGTCTCTGTTCGACCCGCTTTTCGCGATGCTGGAGCCGCAATCGGCCAATCACAAGCTGTCGGGCGTGGTGAAGAAGCGCACCGGCAGCCGCTCGACGAATACCGCACCACGAAACGTGTACCAGACGAAGGATGGCGGCTGGGTGGGGCTGTCGGCGTCGACCCAGCCCACCTTCATCAAGCTGATGCG
>JBKJNV010000169.1:0-3048 GCA_046593435.1 Roseomonas sp. | reverse complement strand
TCAGGGCCGCGTTCGGCCAGCAAGGCCTCGCCGGCTTCGAGCAGCGCGGAGCGGAGGTCGCCGTGATGGTAGGCGGGCTTGGGCAATGGGAATGTCCGACGGAGCACGTGCATCTTGACAGCGTCAAATTACATTGTCATCTTTTCGGCGTCAAGATTGAGGGCAATCATGCAGGAAACGATCTTCAGCGTCGCGAACACAGTGGCCCTACTGGGCTGGCTGGGCCTGGGCGCCGGATTCGCCCTGCGGCAGGACCGGGCGCTTTGGGTTGCGGGGCGGGTAATCCCCGGGCTGCTTGCGATCGCCTATGCCGTGGTGCTGGCCATTGGGTTGTCCGGCGATGGCGGTGGCGGCTTCCGTAGTCTTGCCGCCGTCCGCCAGCTTTTCGCCGAACCCTGGGTCATGCTGGCGGGCTGGATCCATTACCTCTGTTTCGATCTGCTGACCGGGCACTGGAACGCCACGGAAACCCGCCGCCGCGGCCTGCCCGGCTGGCTGCTGGTCCCGGTCCTGCCGCTGACATTCCTGTTCGGGCCGCTCGGCCTGCTGGTGTTCTTCGCTGCGTCGGCCAGCCTGCCGCGCCGCGCCGCGACCGCTTGAGGAGCCGCGAGCATGAGCGCGCATACGCCATCGACACGCGAACCAAGGGGGACCACGCAGCGGCTGGCCGCCATGATCCTGCGGGAGAGCGGCCTTACGCTGCTCGGCCTCATCTTTCTCGCCGCGACCTTGCCCACCTTGTTCGCCATGGCCGTGGATGACCGGGTGATCGGCGGCGTCTCGGTCTGGGCAAAGCCGTTCAAGTTCCAGTTCTCCGGCGGGCTGCACCTGGTCACCGTCGCGCTCGCCATGCTGGCCGTCGCCCCGCAGGCGCGGGCAGGGCGGATGGCGCGCGCTGGTGTGGCGGCGGTGGCCATCAGCACCGCCTTCGAAGTCCTCTATATTTCCCTGCAAGGGGCGCGCGGCCTGCCCTCTCATTTCGCCACCTCCGCGCTGGGGCAGGCAATGTACGGGTTGATGGGGCTGGCCGCGACGGCGCTGGTCCTGGGCACAGCTACACTTGCCATCCCGGTCCTCACGCGCCCCGCCCCAGGCGTGCCGGACGCGCTGCGGTATGGTCTGGGGCTCGGCCTGCTGGTGAGCGGTGTCTTCGGGCTCGCGAGCGGCTGGGCAATCTCGCTCTCCCACGGGCCGATCGTGGGTGTCGCCACGGGGCCAGGCCTGCCGCTGTTCGGCTGGTCGCGAACGGCGGGTGACCTGCGCGTGGGCCACTTCATCGCCCTTCATGCGGCGCAGGGGCTGGCGTTGTTGGGGCTGCTGCTGCTCGCCCGCGGGGTGGCATTCGAGCGCGCCATGCTGATCGGGGCCGCCGCCCTCTGGTCGGCACTCGCGCTCGGCGCCATGCTGCAGGCACTGGCCGGCATTCCGGCCTTTCCCATGACCTGATCCGGAGCCCCCGCCCATGTCGCGCATCGTAACCCTCGCCGCCGCCCAGTTGGGCCCCATCCAGAAGGCGGAAGGCCGCGACGTCGCCATCGGCCGCCTGGTGCGGCTGATGGAGCGCGCCCATCAGCGTGGCGTGGAGGTGGTGGTCTTCCCCGAACTCGCGCTCACCACCTTCTTCCCGCGCTGGTACGAGGAGGACATCAGCAAGGCCGACCACTACTACGAACACGCCATGCCCTCGAACGAGACCGCACCCCTGTTCGAGGCGGCGCGGAAGTATGGCATCGGCTTCCATCTCGGCTATGCCGAGAAGACGCCCGACGGGCATCGCTACAACACGGCCATCTACGTCCATCCCTCGGGCGAGGTCGTGCTGAAATACCGCAAGGTCCACCTGCCCGGGCATCGCGAGTTCGACCCGATCCGCAAGGTGCAGCACCTGGAGAAGCGCTATTTCGAAGTGGGCGATCTGGGCTTCCCGGTGATCCGCGCGCCGGTCGGCGGAACGCAGGCCAATGTGGGGATGATGATCTGCAACGACCGCCGCTGGCCGGAAGCCTGGCGCGTGATGGGCTTGCAGCAGGTCGAGATCGTGATGCTCGGCTACAACACACCCTCGCTGAACATGGATAATCGCGGTTTTGAGGCGCACCATTTGCGCGTCGAGCATTCGCACCTCTCGGTCCGCGCTGGGTGCTACCAGAATGCCTGCTTCGGCGTGGCCACCGCGAAGGGCGGCACCGAGGATGGGCATGAGCTGTTCGGCCACTCGATCATCGTCAATCCGGGCGGCGAGATCATGGCCCAGGCGACCAGCTGGGGCGACGAACTCATCACCGCTGATTGCAACCTTGATGACTGCAACCTGGGGCGCACCACCATCTTCAACTTCGCCGCCCACCGACGGACCGAAGCCTATGGCCGCATCCTGGAGCAGACCGGCAGCGAGGCGCCGCCGGAGTGGTCCCCGGCGGCGCGGTAGCGGCACCTCAGCCCTTCGCGTCCAGCAACTTTCGGACCGCACCGCGGTCCGCGAGGCCGAATGGCCGAACGCCGGTCGTCCGGCGAGCCAAGCCGCCGAAGGCGGCGCGTCACGCCGGAGGCGTGCCTTCGGCGCGTCACGCCGGAGGCGTGCCTTCGGCACGACGCAACTGAGGGCAAAAAACGCTCTACCGCGCCGCCGGCACCCATTCCGGCGGTGCCTCGCTGCCGGTCTGCTCCAGGATGCGGCCATAGGCTTCCGGGCGCCGGTGGGCCGCGAAGTTGAAGATGGTGGTGCGCCCCAGGTTGCAGTCATCGAGGTTGCAGTCGGCGGTGATCAGCTCATCCGACCAGCTGGTCGCCTGGGCCATGATCTCGCCGCCGGGGTTCACGATGATCGAGTGGCCGAACAGCTCATGCCCGTCCTCGGTGCCGCCCTTCGCGGTCGCGACGCCGAAGCACGCATTCTGGTAGCACCCGGCGCGGACCGACAAATGCGAATGCTCAACGCGCAGGTGGTGGGCCTCGAAGCCGCGATTATCCATGTTCAGCGAGGGCGTGTTGTAGCCGAGCATCACAATCTCGACCTGCTGCAAGCCCATCACGCGCCAGGCTTCCGGC
>JBKJNV010000349.1:0-2725 GCA_046593435.1 Roseomonas sp. | reverse complement strand
GGAACAGAGGCAGCATAGGGGCCGGGCAATTGCCGATTATGGCCAAGGGCCGTCGTGAAGAAAACCCAAGGCCCACCTCCGTTCGTCGTCGCAAGGCGTATGCTCTGCTTGGGCTCGACGACTGCCTTTTCGACGATATTCGTTGACCCGCGCGCCCGCTGCCGCAGCTGCGTGTTCTTCGCGCTGGGCAGCAGGAGCAGCGCTGCAAGCGCGAGCAACAGCAAAATGCCGCCGATGGCGAGCAGGGCGGTCGCTTGCGGTGTCATGAGTCGCGCATTGTCTCGAACCAGGTCTTGTCGAGGCCGAAGTAGCGCAGGCGGTCCTCGAAGCGCGGGCGGAGCCGCGGCGTGACGTAGCGGCCCCGGATTTTGCCGGTCGCATCCTCGCTCTGGTACTCGAATTTGAAGACGTCGTTCATCGTGATGATGTCGCCTTCCATGCCGCAGACCTCGGCCACATGGGTCACGCGCCGCTGCCCGTCACGCATGCGCTCGACCTGCACCACCAGGTCAAGGGCGCCGGCGATCTGGTAGCGGATGGCGGCATGGGGAAGGTTGGTGCTGCCCATCTGCACCATGTTCTCGACGCGCGTCAGCGCGTCGCGTGCCGTGTTGGCGTGGATCGTGCAGATTGAGCCATCATGGCCGGTGTTCATCGCCTGGAGCATGTCGAACGCCTCGGCACCGCGGCCCTCGCCCAGGATGATGCGATCGGGCCGCATCCGCAGGGCGTTGCGAAGCAGGGCGCGCTGGTTGATCTCGCCATTGCCCTCGAGGTTCGGCGGCCGGGTCTCCAGGCGCACGACGTGGGGCTGCTGCAATTGCAGCTCGGCCGCGTCCTCGATGGTGACGATGCGCTCGCCATGGTCGATCAGGCTGCTCATCGCGTTCAAAAGGGTGGTCTTGCCCGAGCCGGTGCCGCCGGAGACGATAATGTTGAGCCGGCAGCGCGCCGCCATCTCCAGAATCCGGGCGACCGGCGCGGTGAAGCTGCCATTCTCGACCAGCGAGTCGAGATTGTAGCGCTTGCGGGAGAACTTACGGATGGAGATGCTGACGCCGTCGATCGCCAGCGGCGGGAAGACGATGTTCACGCGGCTACCATCGGGCAGGCGGCAATCCACCAGCGGGCTCGATTCATCAACACGCCGGCCCACGACCGCCGCCATCTTCTGGGCAATCCCCGCGAGCTGCTGGTTGTCGCGGAACCGCACCGAGGACAGCTGCAGCTTGCCCGCGATTTCGACGAAGACACGGTTCGGCCCGTTGACGAGGATATCGTCCACCTTCTCGTCGCGCAGCAGCGGCTCCAGCGGGCCGTTGCCGATCATCTCATCGACAAGTTCATCCACCAGGCGGGTCTGCACCCGCCCGGACAGGTCCAGCCGGTCGCGGTCCGCAAGCTCATGGATGAGCTTGCCGATTTCGTCACGAAGCTGCTCGGCACTCAGGCTGCCAGCGGAGACCGGGTCGACCTGCTCCAGCACCTGCTGGCGCAGACGCGTCAGGGTGGCCGTGGCCGCGTCCCTGCGCGCCGGCCCTGGTGTCGGCCCTTCCTCGCCCCGGGCCGGGATGATCAGGTCTGTGGAGGCAGCGCCGCCGCTCCCGGCGCCGCTGCTCCCGGCCCCGGCGCTTCCCGGAGGGGTCACCACCTGCAGGCGGCGGCCAAAGCTGTTGCTCATCGGCCCATAAGGCGCCGGAACAGGCCGCCCTTCCTGTGCTGCCCGATGCCGGATATTTCCTGCGTCAGCGGCCCCAGGGCCCGCCGCAGCGGCGCACAGGTCTTCAGCGCCGGCGTACCCAGATTCGCTGCCTGCGCCAGCGGCTTGGACAGATCCGGCATCACCACATCCGGTGCGGCGCCAAGCCCTTCGACGATCAGGTCCATCTTGAGCGCGCCAGGCGCGTCGGAGCGGTTCAGAACGGTCAGCGTGCGGCCACTCCCGATCATCCCGGTGATCATCCGCCTGACCTGCCCCGCATTGTGCAGGCTGCCGACATCGGGCCCGACCACCATCAAGGCGTGGCGGGCCAAAAGCAGCGCCTGGCGCTCCGCGGCACTCGCCGGCATCGGCATATCCACGATGATGACGTTGAAGCGCTGACGCAGCAGATTGAGAATGTTCGAAACGCCCGCGGCGGTTGGCGAGGGATCGCCATCGTAGGATTCATCGGCCGCGATGATGCGCATGCGCTCTCCCACGGGAATGCCCACGCGTTCCAGCAGCAGCGCATCGGTGTCGTCGGGATGTTCGAGCGCGTTGCGCAGCCCCGGCCCGGGCCGCGCACCCAGCATGAGGGCGGATTGCCCACCACGGAGGTTGAGGTCGAGCAGCGCGATATGGCCCTGCGTGCTCTCGGACAGGTGCAGCGCTAGGTTGACCGCGATGGTGGTCGCACCGACCCCGCCGCGCACCCCGCATACCACCACGACACGGCCGCCGCGGCTGGAAGCGCGGTCCGGCTCCGCCCCGGCCATGAAGGGGCCGATCAGGGAGGATGCGGTATCCCGCGTGATCGGCTTGGCCAGATATTCATCCACGCCCAGGTGCCGCGTGACTTCGCGGTAGAACTCCAGATCCTGGCGCTCCCCGATGACGATGACCTTGGTATCCGGCGCGCAGACGGCGGCCAGGGCGTCGAGGGCAGCGATCGGGTCCGGCACATCGGAGACATCGACGATCAGCACGCGGGGCGACATCGTGCTGCCCATCGCCTTGGACGCG
>JBKJNV010000208.1:0-7167 GCA_046593435.1 Roseomonas sp. | reverse complement strand
CGCACCCACCGCGACGTTGCGCCCGACCGTGCCTGCGCTGGAGGCCATGCTGTACCAGGCGATGCCCGTGCTGGACCACGGCTTCGTCCGGGTTGTCGACTACATGGGCGACGATGCGGCCGTGGTGCAGGCGGCCCGCGTTTCCTATGGGCGCGGCACGCGCGCAGCCAATGAGGATCGCGGCCTGATCCGCTACCTGATGCGGCATCGGCACTCCACCCCCTTCGAGATGTGCGAAATCAAATACCACGTGAAGCTGCCGATCTTTGTGGCACGCCAGTGGATCCGCCACCGCACCGCGAACGTGAACGAGTACTCCGCGCGCTACTCCATCCTTGACCGGGAGTTCTACATCCCCGCACCCGAAGCGCTGGCCACCCAATCCGACGACAACCGCCAGGGCCGCGGTGCCGTGCTGCAAGGCGAGGAGGCAAGCCGTGTCCTGGCCCTGCTGCGCGACGACGCCAGCCGCAACTACGACCACTACGCCTGGATGCTGAACGCCGATGACGCCGGCCGCGTGCTGGACCCCGGCCGCCAGGGACTCGCGCGCGAACTGGCCCGGATGAACCTGACGCTGAATGCCTACACGCAGTGGTACTGGAAGACGGATCTGCACAATCTGCTCGGCTTTCTCAGCCTGCGCGCCGATGCCCATGCCCAGCACGAAATCCGCGTCTATGCGGACGCCATGCTGGACACCGTCCGCGCCTGGGTGCCGCATTGCTACGAAGCCTTCGCCGACTACCGGATGGGGGCCGTCACGCTCTCCGCGCAGATGCTGGCGATCGTGAAGCGCCTGCTCGGCGGCGAGGCCGTGGAGCAGCCCGACAGCGGCCTATCCAAGCGCGAATGGCGCGAATTGATGGCCGTGCTGGGCCGCGACGCCTGAGCGCCAAGCGCGCCCCGACCCGCCGCGCGAAAACGCCGGCGCGGACGGCGGGCGTGCGCTGGTGGGCGGTCGCGGCCATCGCCGCCGCGGTGCTCATCGGGCTGCCGCTGGCCCATGCCTTTATCGGTGAACTCGGCGCCGTGCTGCTCGGCACCTTCATCGCCGGCTTCGCACTGGGCCGCGCGACGGGGCGGTGAGCAAAGCCAGGGGCTCTGCCCCCTTCGACGTATACGTCGAAGCCCGCCAGGATCGTGTCGATCCTGGACCTCCATCTGTTGGCTTTGAAATTGATGAAAGGTTTGAGCCCCGCCGGAGGCGAGGCGGGTGGGGAGGGGGCGCATGAAGTGGCAGCACAACGGCAACTCCCTATCTGAGCCGATCTTCCTCTCGCTGCTGTCGCGCAATATCATCCAGCGCGAGCGACTGGTCGACGTCGCGTTCTCGGACCCGATCCCCAACTACCCGATGGTGATGCAGGGCGACCTCGCCCCCGACCTCAAGCAGGCCATCCGCGACGCCGTCCTGAACCTGCGCGACCCCGCCTTGCTGCGCAATTTCCGGGCGGAGGGCTTCGCGCCCACGGATGACGCCGCCTATGACGTGCTGCGCGAGACGGCGCGCATCCTGAATCTCGACCTCATCCGGATGAGCTGATGTCGGCCACCGCACACCAGCCGATCCTGGCGGAGGAACGCGCACAGGGCCGGCGCCTGGCGTTGCTTGTCGCGGGCGTTCTGGCGGTGTGTGTGGTGGCGCTGGCCATCACGGGCTTCTTCGACGCATCCACCTGACCGACACCCATATCCTGCCCGCGGGCGAGACCAATTACGGCCTGGACCCGACCGAACGCCTGCGTGCGGCGGTGGAGAGCATCGCCGCCCGCCACGGCCCCTACGGTGCGGCACCAGCGGAGTTCGTCATCATCACCGGCGACCTCACGCATCACGGCCAGCCCGAGGCCTACGCCGAACTGCGCCGCATCCTCGATGGCCTGCCCATGGCCTTCCACCTGATGCTCGGCAATCACGATGAGCGCGCGCATTTTCGCACGGCCTTCCCCGAAGCGCCCACGGACGAAGGTGGCTTCATCGGCAGGCGATCGAAACCGATGTCGGTCTGTTTCTTCTGCTCGATACCAAGACCGAGGGCACCCATGCCGGGGCGCTGTGCAAGAGTCGCCTGGCCTGGCTGACGGCACGGCTCACGGCGAGCGATGGCCCTGTGTTTCTGTTCCTGCATCACCCGCCCATGGCGATGGGCATCTCCCCGATGGACCGCATCCCCCTGCTGAATGCGCCTGAGCTGGCCGAAACCCTGGCTCCGCATCGCGCCCGCATCCGCCATATGTTCCATGGCCATCTGCACCGCCCGCTCGGTGGCTCCTGGATGGGGATCCCCTTCACCTCCCTGCGCGGCACGGCGCATCAGGTGGCGCTGGATCTTTCCCCGCGCGACACACCCCTGCGGATCACCCTCGGGTTGTAGAAGCGCTCAATGCAGTCGAACCCATCGGCACGCGCCTGGTCGCGAGAGCGGTAAATGCGTCCTCGGATCCGCTCGGTTTTCAGCGATGAAGACGAGCTCTCCATCACCGCATTGTCCCACACATTGCCGGACCGGCTCATCGAGCAGGTCACGCCGAGTTCGGCCATCAGGTGCTGGAACTCTCAACCAAAGGTCAGCGGCCTGCGCAACCCGTCATGGACAAGCCCTCGCCTGGCATGAGAGTCTCCACGTCAATTCCAGGGAGGAACAACATGAAACGTCGCGCCGCCATGCTGGCCGCTCCCATTCTTGCCCTGAGCGCCGGGCCCTTGCGGGCACAAGCTTGGCCCAACCGGCCGGTGCGCTTCGTCGTCGGCTTCGCGCCCGGGGGGGCGAATGACATCATGGCCCGGCTGCTGGCCGCCAAGCTGGCCGAGCGCATGCCCGGCAGCAGCTTCATCGTCGAGAACCGGCCCGGCGCAAGCACGGTGGTAGGGGCGGATCATGTGGCGCGCTCCGCACCGGATGGGACGACCTTCATGTTCACCTCACCCTCCACGATGATCGCCATCCTGGTGAACCGGATCACGACGATTGATCCGATGCAGGCCCTGGTGCCGGTGGTAATGGCGTCCTTGGCCCCGCTGGCGCTGATCTGCCGGGCGGATTTCCCGGCGCGCACCGTGCCCGAGTTCATCGCGCTCGCGCGGGACCGCGGGCCGCGCCTCACCATTTCCAACCCGGGCACCGGGGCGGTGAACCACCTGGCTATGGCGCTGCTCACGCGCCGCACTGGCATCGAGCCGACGCTGGTGCCCTATTCCGGCAACCAGCCCTCCATCACGGCCCTCATCCGTGGCGAGGTGGATCTGGCGCATGACGGGCTCTTCACGCCACGCGCCCAGTTGCAGGAGGGCACGCTGCGGGTGCTGGCCGTGACCAGCGCGGAGCGTTCGCCGCTTTATCCGGATGTCCCCACCTTCGGGGAAACACTGCCGGGCTATGAGGTCGGCTTCTGGGGCGGATTGCTGGCCCCGCGCGGCACGCCGGATGCGATCATGGATCGCCTGGCCGAGGAGGTGGGCGTGGTTCTGCGCCAGCCCGATGTGATCACGCGCATTCGTGGTTTTGGCGCTGAACCCACCGGCGGTGGCCGCGCCGCCTTCACCCGCGCCTATGCGGCGGATTGGGAGAAATGGAGCCAGGTGGTGCGCGAAAACGACATCCGGCCCAGTTGAATCCGCGGAGCGGGCCGGTCGGCCGCCCGCGCGCTACCTGGGCGGCACTGCGCGCTACAGGCTCGGCCGCCAAGGTGCGGCGACCAGATGATATCCCGCCGCGTCGCGCCGCATATGCCCGAACCCCGGAAAATCCATATGCATGCCCGCCACCAGCAGCCGGTCCGCCACCGCCATGTCGAAGACGCGCCGCCGGGTGGCGGCGGCGGCTTGGGCATCCACGTCGAAGGCGATGCCCCAATCAGGATGGCGTGTCTGCAGCGCAGGAAAATGCACCATGTCTCCGAACACCAGCAGTTGCGCGGGGCCCGAGGCGATGCGGTAGAGCGTGTGCCCCGGCGTATGGCCGAAGGCGTCCATCGAGGTGATGCCCGGGTTCACCTCTCGCCCCCCTGGCACACGGCGGATGCGGCCGCGATAGGCGGCCTCCACCTGCTTCGCATAGGCGAAGCCGCCGCGGGAGCCTTGCGGCACGCGGTTGATGTTGCCTTCATCGAACCAGAAGGCGGCCTCGACCTCGGGGATGACGAGTTCGGCGGTGGGAAACAGCGCAGCACCCTCGCGGCTGCACAGCCCGCCGGCATGGTCGCGGTGCATGTGGGTCAGCACCAGGCTGTCGATCATCGCAGGTGTCACGCCCATGGCGGCGAGGTTCGCAGGCAATTGCCCCATGGTCGGCCCCAGCGCATCGCCAGAACCGGTATCAATCAACGAGAGCTTGCCGCCCGCATTCACCAGAAAGGTGTTGAGCGCACAGGGCACTGGGCCTTCGGTCGGCAGGAAATTCTCGGCAAGGATGCGGCGCGCCTCGGTGAGGTTGGCTTCTCCGAAGACGGTCGGCGGCAGGGCGATGCTGCCATCGCTGATCGCCGTCACCTCGATGTCGCCGACGCGGCTGCGATACAGGCTGGCCACCTGGCGCCCCACCGGCGGTTGGGCCGCCGGCGCGGGCCCACTGGCTGCAGCGGCAAGGAGCGTGGTGCCGGTGATGATGGCGTGGCGCCGCGACAACTTCATGTGGCTTTCCCCCAATGCGCCAGTCGAGCCGGCCTTTGATCAGCGAGCCTAAGCGGGGTCGGTTCGCGCTGGCAACGGGGCAGGCCTTGCGCCCGCACTCGCGGCTTCGGCCCGGGTCTGGTCAGGCGCGCATGAGCACATCCGCGCCGGGGAGGTCGCGGCCGCGGCCGGATGGCGGCGAGTGCTGATCGTCACCGATCCTGACCTTGCGCGCCTGCCGCATTTGGCGAGGTTGCAGGGCTCGCTGCAGGCCTCCGGCATCGAGACCAACCTGTTCGCTGGTGTCTCGGCCGATCCGCCCATCGCGATGGTGCAGGCCGCACTGGCCGAGGCCGGCGCGCCGGAGGCCCTCGTGAGCCTCGCCGCCTGTACGGGGTTCGCCAGATCGCCCATGACGAGGCCAACCAGGGTATCCAAGGGGGCAGGGTCACCTGGCGCCGACGCACGAGGCTGAGCGTTGGCGCTGAACACCATTGTCAGAGGCCCGGAATCGCTGAGATTAATTTTCCGGTCGCCAGGCTTTCGAGGAGATGTAGGGTCACGCCTTCGCGCAACAACAAACGGGGAAACGCCATGGGGAAAAGGTTCTGGCTCGCGCTTGGCGCGATGCTTCTGGTCTCGCCCTGGGCGGGCGCGGCGGATCTGCCGGACCGCCCCATCCGCATCATTGTCCCCTTCGCCCCTGGCGGCACCAGCGACATCGTCGCCCGCGTCCTGGCCGAGGCCGCATCGCCCTACCTTCCTCGCGGCGCGGTGGTGGAGAACCGTGGTGGCGCGGGTGGCAACATCGGCACGGCCGAGGCAGCGCGCGGAGCGGCCGATGGCACCACACTGCTGCAATGCGCCTTTGGCCCCTGCGGCGCCAACCCCGCGCTCTACGCCAATCCCGGCTACGATCTGTTGCGGGATTTCGCGCCCGTCATCCTGACCGGCGCAGTTCGCAACGTCATGGCCGTGCGGCGGGACCTGCCGGCCCGCAACGTGCAGGAATTCCTCGCACTTGCCCGCACCACCACAGGTGGGCTGACCTTTGGCAGTTCCGGCGTCGGCGCCTCCAACCACCTTGGCCCGGAGTTGCTGCGTTCCATTACGGGAATTGAGATGGTGCACGCCCCCTATCGCGGGTCGGGGCCGGCGATCACCGATCTCATCGCAGGGCGGATCGACGTCTTCTTCGACAATCTACCCTCCATCCTGCCGCATCTCCGCGCAGGCAGTGTCCGCGCGCTCGCCGCCGTGAGTGACCAGCGGATCGCGGAGTTGGCGGATGTGCCGACCTTTGGGGAGCAGGGCGTGCAGGGCATGGCAATCGATAGCTGGTTCGGCTTCATGGCCCCTGCGCGCACGCCGCCCGCTGCCATTGCCGCGCTCAACGCTGCCTTCGCCCAGGCACTCGCGAATCCCGCCCTGCGCGCTCGGATGTCCGACCTCGCGGTCACGCCGGTTGGCGGCACGCCGGAAGCCATGGGCGCCCATGTCCGCGCCGAGGTCGCACGCTGGGCCGAGGTCGTCCGCCGCCAGGGGATCCGCGCCGAATGAAACCCACCTCCACCATCACCTGCGTCCGCACGCTCCGCGTTCCCGAACGCGCCAACATCCTCTGGGTGGAGATCGAGACCGGCGAGGGCCTTACCGGCCTCGGCGAGAGTTTTCGTGGCGCCGCCGCGGTCGAGGGTCAGATCCATGAGCTGGTTGCGCCCTACCTGCTCGGCCAGGATTCGCGGAACATCGAGCGGATTCACCGCCACCTGATGACGCCCTATGTCGGCTTCGGGGCGTCGAGCGCGGAGATGCGCGCGGCCTCCGCGGTCGATATCGCGCTGTGGGATCTGATGGGCCAGCGGCTCGGCGTGCCGGTCCATGAAGCGCTTGGCGGCCTCTCCCGGGACAAGATCCGCGCCTACAACACCTGTGCCGGCTACGACTACAACAGCGCGCGTGACCGCCGCGATGTCCGAGCGGGTGAAAATGCGGTCGGCCCCTATGACGACCAGGTTGCCTTCATGCACCGCGCCGACGAACTGGCGCATTCGCTGCTGGAGGAAGGCTTCACCGCCATGAAGATTTGGCCGTTCGACGTCTATGCGCCCCCCTCGGGCGGCCAGCTCATCAACCTCGACGACCTCAAGCGCGGCATGCAGCCCTTCGAGAAGATCCGCGCGGCCGTCGGCGACCGGATGGAGGTGATGGCGGAACTCCACTCCATCTTCTCGCTTCCGGCGGCAACCCGCATCTGCCAGGCGCTCGCACCCATCAAGCCATTCTGGGTGGAGGACCCGATCTGCAAGATGGATGACACGGCAACGCTGCTGGAATTGCGGCGCTCCGTCCCCGGCGTGCCGATCTGCGCCAGCGAGACCCTGGGCGGCAAGGTCGCGTTCCGTGACCTGCTGGTGGCTGGTGCCACCGATGTCGTCATGGTGGATTTGACCTGGTGCGGTGGACTGACCGAGGCGCGCAAGATCGCGGCGCTCGCGGAATCCTGGGCGCGGCCGGTGGACCGCATGATTGCACCGGGCCGGTGACGCTGGTGGC
>JBKJNV010000102.1:0-6012 GCA_046593435.1 Roseomonas sp. | reverse complement strand
TACGAGCGCCAGCACACCAGCGATTTTGGCCGCGTCACCACCTTCGATTCCGTCATCGTGCGGATCGACACTGACACCGGCCTCACCGGCTGGGGCGAAGCCAAGGCCGGCGTCGGCAGTGCCGCCGCCTGCGCCGGCCTTGCCGCCATCATCAATGACGACTACGCCCCGCTGCTGCTAGGCCAGGACCCGCGCGACATCTCCCGCCTGTGGGACACGATGTACAACACGCCGCGCGAGGGCTTCGCCATCGCGAACGGCCATGGCCTACCGCAGCTCGGCCGGCGGGGGCTGTCGATCGCCGCCATCGCCGGCGTTGACGTGGCGCTGTGGGACATCCTGGGCAAATCGCTCGACGCGCCGGTGTGGCGCCTGCTCGGCGGGCGCCGCGTGGAACGGATGCCGGCCTATGCCTCGGGCGGCTGGGCCGATGCCGAGAACATCGGTGCCCAGCTTCAGGGCTATTGCGACAAGGCCGGGTTTCGCGCGGTGAAGATGCGCGTCGGCGTCATGGATGGCTCACCGGCCCGCTCCGCGGCCCGCGTCCGCGCTGCGCGCAAGACGCTGGGGCCCGACATCAAACTGATGGCCGATGCGCATGGCACCTGGACCGTCGCCGAAGCCCGCGCCTTCTGCCGCATGGTCGAGGATGAGGATCTGTTCTGGTTCGAGGAACCGGTCAGCAGCGACGACAAGCATGGCCTCGCCGAGGTGCGCCGCTGCTCGACGGTACCGATCAGCACCGGCGAAAGCGAGTTCACCCGCCATGATTTCCGCGAAATTGCCGAGCTGCGCGCGGCCGACGTGCTCCAGCCCGACCTCGCCATCGCCGGGGGCCTCACGGAAGGCCTGCGGATTTCGGCGCTGTGTTCCGCCTTCAATCTGCGGCTCGCCCCGCACCTGTGGTCCGGCGCGCCCGCCTTCGCGGCGGGGATGCATCTGGCCGCAACGCAGAGCGCCGGCTTCATCCTGGAATACTCGCTCGGTCACAACCCGATGCTGCATGACCTGGTCGAGGAGGATTTTCCGGTGATCGACGGCCATGTGGAGATCCCCGACCGACCGGGGCTCGGCATCACGATCTGCCCCGCCTTCCTCGAACAATACGGCCAGAGGCCACGCGCATGACGAAGATCGTGAACATCGAGGCCTTCCCGACCTCCTTCCCGGTGCCCCCCGGCGGCGGCGTGGCCCTCGGCGTCGGGCGCGCGGTCAAGCGCGATGCGGTGGTGGTAAAGGTCACCACGGAGGATGGCCTCGTCGGCTGGGGCGAGAGCCATCACGGCCGCGCCCATACTGCCGTCGCCGCGCTCCTGCAGACCACGCTCAAGCGCCTCGTCATCGGTTTGGACGCGACCGACACGGTCGGTGTCTGGAACAAGATCTATCGCGGGCAGCTCGCCAGCCACGGCATGGGCGCGGGCTGCGCGCTCGCGATGTCGGGGCTCGACATGGCCTTGTGGGACATTCGCGGCAAGGCCGTGGGCTGGCCGCTCTATCGCCTGCTGGGTGGTGCCGCCCGCGCCGTCCCCGCCTATGCCGGCGGCGTGGCCCTCGGTTACCAACCGACTGACGAACTCGTCGCCGAAGCCCGCCCGCACATCGAGGCCGGCTACCGCGCGGTAAAACTGCGCATCGGCGACACCGTCAAGGATGACATCGCGCGGATGGAGGCGGTGCGCCAGGCCTTCGGCGACGACATCGAGATCCTCGCCGACGCCAACACCGCCTATCGCCTGGAAGATGCACGCCGGGTGATGCCGGCGATGGATGCGCTGGGCATGGGCTGGCTGGAGGAGCCTTTCCCCCCGCACGACCGCCGCGCCTATGCCGAGGCCCGCACCTACGGCAGCACGCCGCTGGCCGCCGGCGAGAACCATTTCACCCGCTATGAATTCGCCCCGCTGCTCGATGATCGCGCCATCGGCATCTGGCAGCCCGATCTGTCCAAATGCGGCGGCATCACCGAGGCGCTGCGCATCGCGGCCATCGCCTCGGCGCACAAGATCCCGGTGCATCCGCATTCCTCGATGACCGGGCTGAACCAGGCGGCGTCGATCCACTTCCTGTGTGCCATCGACAATGCCGGGTACTTCGAGGCCGACATCTCGCGCGGCAACCTGTTCCGCGATGCGCTGGTCAGCGAACCCTGGCGCCTCGGCGCCGATGGCTGCGTCCGCCCGAACGAAGCCCCAGGCATCGGCGTCGAAGTGGATGAGGCCTGGCTGCGCGCCCATCCCGCGATCGAGGGTCCCGGATACATCTAGCCACGACCGACCCGGCACGAGGGCGGCATCAAACCAAGGAGGCGTCCATGAACACCATCTCCCGCCGCATCGCAGCCCTGGCGTTGCTGACCGGCACCATGCTCGCCGCTCCCGTGCAGGCCCAGGAAGCTGTCTTCCCCAACCGCACGGTGCGCTTCCTCAACCCCTTCGCGCCGGGCGGCACGTCGGACCTGCTGGGGCGTATCCTGGCCGACCAGCTCAGCCATCAAATCGGCCAGCGCGTCGTCGTCGATACCAAGACCGGCGGCGGCGGCATCATTGCGGCGCAGGAACTCGTGCGCAGCCCGCCGGATGGCTACACGATCCTGCTGGCGTCCATGGGTATCCTGACCATCACGCCGCAGATGCAAACGGTGCCTTATGATGTGACGACGGACATCGTCCCGGTCGCGTCCATCGCCTCGGTCTACAATATCCTCGTCACCGGGCCGCAATCGCCGATCCGCACCTGGCAGGATCTGGCGCGGCTGGGGCAGGACCGGTCGCGCAGCACCACCTGCGCGACGGTGGGCGCGGGGTCCAGCCAGCAACTCTCCTGCGTGCTGTTCTCCGCATTGACCGGGGCGCAAATCACCCAGGTGCCCTATCGCGGCGGCGCGCCGGCCATCCTGGACATCACCTCGGGCCGGGTCGACGTGATGTTCGGCAACATGCCCGAATTCCTTGGCCAGATCCGGGACGGCGGCCTTCGCGCGGTGGCCTATGGCGCGGCCTCCGCATCGCCGCTGCTGCCGGAACTGCCGGTCATCTCCCGCGACGGGCTGGCGAATTTCGTCATTCCCAGCTGGTTCGCCGTGGTCCTGCCCGGCCGCACGCCCGATGCCATCACAGACCGGTGGAACACGGAGCTGAACCGGGCGCTGGCCGCACCCGACGTGCAGCGCCGCTTCGCCGAGAACGGGCTGCAACGCCTCGGCGGCACGCGACAGGATTTCCAGCGCCAGATCGAGGCCGATCGGGCGCGCTGGGGTGCGATCATCCGCGAGCACAATATCCGCCCGGACTGAATTCGCAGACCGGTCCCCGCCGAGGCTTGCTGAATCGCAGCGATCGACGAAAGCACGGATGCCGGGGCCGCCTTCGCCTCGCTGATCGAGACAGGCAAGCGCAACGGCGCCGATCCCCAGCCCGGGTCTTCGAGGGATGGCTCAACCGCCGCATCGATGAACGCCTGCAGTGGTCGGGAGATCCGGCGGGCAGATGTGGCGACGCGCCGCGAGCATCAACGACCGCCTCGGGGCGGTGGCAGGCTGGCGCTCGGGCCGCCGTCATCCTACGTTGCCTTATCGGATGGGGAACATGCTGGAAAAGCGAACAAGGTCGGGTCGGCGGAGCGAGCGAGAGCCCATGGACGTGGGACATGGATGACTCGGAAGACAAGGTCCTGAACACGGACCGCCCCGTATCAGACCGCATCCGCAACCGGCTGCGGCAGGCCGGGAAGCCGTTCAACGCCAATGACAACATCGCCGGCTTCATCGAGCAAGGCGAGCTCGACCTGCTGCTGGACGAGGTCGCGGCGAAGATGCGTGGCGTCCTGGAAAGCCTGGTGATCGATATCGACAACGATCACAACACTCAGGACACTGCGCGCCGGGTGGCGAAGATGTATCTGAACGAGGTGTTCCAGGGGCGCTACCGGGCAGCCCCGCCGGTGACCGAATTCCCCAACGTGACCGGCCTCAGCGAGCTCATGATCGTCGGCCCGATCACCGTGCGCAGCGCCTGCAGCCACCATTTCTGCCCGATCATGGGGCGGCTGTGGATCGGCGTGATGTCGAACCAACACTCCAACCTGATCGGGCTTTCCAAATACGCCCGCCTGGCGGAATGGATCCTTTCGCGACCGCAGATCCAGGAGGAGGCGATCACCCAGCTCGCCGAGCTCCTGATGGACAAGGTCAAGCCCGACGGGCTTGCTGTGGTGATGGAGGCCGACCATTTCTGCATGCATTGGCGCGGAGTGAAGGATACGGGGTCGAAGATGACCAACAGCGTGATGCGTGGCTCCTTCCTGAAGGACCCGGCGCTCCGCCGGGAATTCCTCTCGCTGATCTCGATGCAGAGCTGAGGTCCAGATGCTCGTTCGCTGCCTTTACGCCAGCCGTGTCGCCACGCCGTTGCCGGCCTTCGTCCTCGACGAGATCCTGGCGCAGTCGCACCGCAACAACCCCCGCCGCGGCATCACTGGGCTGCTCTGCTTCACCAATGAGGTTTTCGTGCAGGTGCTGGAGGGCGGGCGCGACGAGGTGTGCGAGCTGTACAACGCCATCGCGCGCGATGAGCGGCACGGCCAAGTGCGGCTGCTGGCCTATGAGGAAATCACCGAGCGGCGCTTCGGCAACTGGACGATGGGAAAGGTGGACGCCAAGGCGGTGAACCCTTCGCTGCTGCTCAAATACTCCAAGACCGCCAGCCTTGATCCCTTCGTCATCTCCGGCCAGGCGACCATGGCGCTGCTGATGGACCTTGTCGCCACGGGCACGATCATGGGGCGCACGGCGGTCTGAACCGGCCCCGCGCGGCGCAGCGGGGAGGGGCCATATTTCAAGGCGCGCACATGAAGTCTGGCAGGGACGTGCGGGCGGTAGTGCCGTACGCCACCGCCTCGACGGGCTTGCCTGCCTCATGTGGGAAAATGCCGTCGCTCCGGGCGCCAGCCCGAACACGCCCCGCCCAGAGCAGCAGGCGGGGTTTCTTCTCAAGCGTGTTCCCGGTCAGGGGATAGACCCGCAATCATGGCGACCGGTGTGCCATCCGCTTGCGTTGGCGTGATGCTGCATCATCCGCATCGTTCAATGGTCGCCCTGTTCCCGCCTACCCGGGTTGGACCATGCCCGCCAGCCGGCGCCCGGCGGCTTCGAATTGCCACACGATCCGCCGCAACGCCTGGTCCCGCAAAAAGCTGTCGGCATAGGCCAGTGCTGTGATCCGGGGGGCATCGGCGATCATCAGGGGACATTCTCCGCGGGCGGCACGCAGCAAGGCGGTGAGGCCATGTCCTCCAAGCCGATGGCCGAGAAGGCTTCCAGCGCATGGCGACGCCTTGGGCTCAGGGGCTCGGATGGTATCGTGACCCGCTGATCAATCGAGGGCAGCGCGTCGCGCGCCGCAATGGACGACACGCTGGAGCCGAGATCGCGCAGTAGCCCGTCATGCATACCGTAGATCCAACCGTGCAGATGAAGATCCACGCCACGCGCCCAGGCCCCTTCGACAATGGGTGTCGCGGCCACGCGCCGGATCTGCATCTCCACATTGATCTCGCATAGTCGGTTGAGTTGATGTTCGGCATCTTTGATTGCATCGAACACATGGCGGTGCTTGCGATAGAACATGGAAAGTGGCTGCAGCCAGTGATCCACCAACGCACCACGCTCCTCTGCCATCGCGCGCTGCACGCCGCCGCAGCCGTAATGGCCGGAGACGATGATGTGCTGCACATGCAGGACATCAATGGCAAATTCGAGAACCGCGAGGATGTTCATGTCGCTGGTGTGGACCATGTTGGCGATGTTCCGATGCACGAAGACCTCACCGGGGATCGAGCCCGAGCACGTCATTCGCGGTGATCCGGCTGTCCGAACAACCAATCCACAAATATTTGGGCGCCTGCTGCTCCGAGAGCCGCCTAAAAAAAGTGGGGTCCTCCTCCGTCTTGCGGTTTGCCCAGGCGACGTTACGGTCAAAGAGGTGATCGAGGCTGATCATGCGACCTCCAATC
>JBKJNV010000079.1:0-2875 GCA_046593435.1 Roseomonas sp. | reverse complement strand
GGGCACCTCACGACCGAGGTGCTGAAGGTCGATGGCAATTTCCAGGTCGAGCACGTGCCCTTCCGCGGCGCCTCGCTGCTCGTGCAGGAGATGCTGTCGGGCCGCATTCCCTTCGGCGCTGATCAGTTGTCCTCCGCAATGCCGCATATCCGCAGCGGCGCGCTCCGCGCCATCGCAATCCGCGCCCCGGCACGGTCACGGCTGCTGCCCAATGTCGCGACCGTGCGCGAACAAGGCTTCCCCAATGCGGAGCTGCTCGGCTGGAACGGCTATTTCGCGCCAGCCCGCACGCCCGAGCCGATCCTCGCCCGGTTGCAGCAGGAGATCGCGGCCGCCGCGCGCAGCCCCGCGCTTGCTGCCCGCATCGACGAGCTCGGCGCCGACCCCGGCGGCAATTCCTCCGCCGAGTTCCGCGACATGGTCCACGCGCAGGTGGCGTCGCTGCGCCCGGTCGTGCGCGCCCTGCGGCTGCAGCCGGAATAAACGCCGCAGCCAGACCGCTCAGGCCCGGACCCAGGTCTCCGAAAAGGCCAGCATCGCGGTCGAGATCCGCTGGCCCGCGACCTCGCGCGGGATCGGCACGCCAGGGCGCGCCACACCGTTCACCGTTACCGTCGCGCGGTCGCAGCCCACGAACACGCTCGGCATGTGGTGCTTCCCGGTCGCGGATTGCGCCGGCGTCAGCGCGAAGCAGAAGGGCTTGCCCAGGCCCGCCCAGTCGAGATCCACAGTCAGGTCGCCGGCCCGCACGGTCTCGCCATAGGCGGTAATGGCATCGCCGCGCGACGCGACGGAATCCAGCGCGCGGTATTGCAGCCCGGCGAGCCCCGGCAGCCCGCGCCAGGCGCCGAAATGGCTGACGTAATTGGCCACCAGCCACCGCGCGAGCGGCTCATTGTCGGTGAGGCAAACATTGCCCTGCGCCTCCGGCGCCGACGCCTGTTGCGGCGAGCGCATCAGCACCAGCGCATGGCCCCGCCCATGCGGCGAGAGCATCACGCGAAAGAAGGACGCCAGCGTGGTGAAGGGGCCCGCCGGGTCCTCCTTCAGGGAAACGCCGGGGTTCTCGCCCGTCCACTCGACCTCGCCCGGAAAGATCACTGTCTCGGCCATCGCGCACACCCCGCCCTGTCTGCCGCGCAGCCTGCCCGGCGCGGCCGCCCGCGTCCATGCCGTTGCGCGCTGCGCAACCCCGGCCCTAGGCTCGTCGCGGACCAACCTTGCCGGAGACTCACCATGGATGCCGAAGACTTCAAGGCCGCGCTGCTGCGCGACGGGTTCAGCGCCGATATTCGCGAGCTCCAGCCCGGCACCGCCACGCCCGAGCACAGCCACCCCTTCCATGTGCGCGGCCTGGTGCTGGAGGGCGATATCACCCTGACCACCGCCGCGGGCAGCCGCACCTATCGCGCGGGCGAGGTCTTCACCATGGCCGCCGACCACCCGCATGCCGAGATGATCGGGCCGCAGGGTGTGCGCAACCTCGTCGGCCGCCTGCACCCCGCCGCGCCCGGCGCCTGATCGTTCAACTATCCCGCCGCGACGCCGCGCGCATGCCGCGCGTGAGCAGCGCGAGCGGCACCAGCCCGACCACCACGATCATCAGCGCCGCCGTGCTCGCCTCCGCCAGCCGCTCATCGGCGGCCAGCGAATGGACGCGCACCGCCAGCGTGTCGAAGTCGAAAGGCCGCACGATCAGCGTGGCCGGCAGCTCCTTCATCGTGTCCACGAAGACCAGGATCGCGGCGGTCGCCAGCGCACCGCGGGCGAGGGGCAACTCCACCTCCCGCGCCGCCTGGCCGGGGCGCCGCCCGAGCACGCGCGCCGCATCCGAGAGCGACGGCTTGATCCGCGCGAGCCCCGATTCCACCGACCCCAGGGCGACGCCTAGGAACCGCACCAGATAGGCAAACACCAGCGCCACCATGGTGCCCGACAGCAGCAACCCGGTGGACAGGCCCAGATTGGCCCGCATCCAGCCATCGAGCACATTGTCGAACAGCCCGAAGGGCACCAGCGTCCCCACCGCGATGACCGATCCGGGCACGGCATAGCCCAGCCCCGCCACGCGATTGGCCCCGCGCTGCATCGGCGAGGGATGCAGCCGCGCCGCCCAGGCGAGCATGGCCGCGATCAGCACCGCAAGCGCCGCCGTCACCCCCGCCAGCAGCAGAGAATTCGTGGCAAACGGCAGGAAGCGCGCCGGCGACAGCGGGTCCCCAACCGTCACCATCAGCCACAGCAGCACCGCACCGGGGATGACGAACCCCAGCAGGATCGGCCCCGCACAGGCGAGGATCGCGAGCCCCTCCCGCCAGCCGCGCAGCGTCACGGGGCGCAGCGGCGGCTGCCGCGTCGTGGTGGGATAAAAGCGCCGGTCCCCGCGCGAGGCACGCTCGGCCAGCAGCAGCAGCGTGACGCAGCCGATCAGGGCCGCGGCCAGCTGCGCCGCCGCCCCGCGGTCGCCCAGGCCGAACCACGCCTCATAGATGCCGGTCGTGAAGGTGCGCACGGCGAAATGCTGCACCGTGCCGAAATCGGCCAGCGTCTCCATCAGCGCGAGTGCCACGCCGGCTGCCAGGGCGGGGCGCGCCAGCGGCAGCGCCACATGGAAGAAGGTGCGCGACAGCCCGTGCCCCAGCGTGCGCGAGGCTTCGACCAGGCACACGCTCTGCTGCAGGAAGGCACCGCGGCACAACAGGTACACGTACGGGTAGAGCACCATCGCCAGCATCAGCGCCGCCCCGGGCAGGGACCTTATCTCGGGGAACCAGTATTGGCCGAAGCGCAGCCCGGTCACCTCGCGCAGGCTGGATTGCACCGGCCCCGAGATATCCAGCAGCCACACATAGGCATAGCCACAGACATAGGCCGG
>JBKJNV010000041.1:0-2881 GCA_046593435.1 Roseomonas sp. | reverse complement strand
CACACGGTCGAACACTCGCCCAATGGGCGCGACGGGCTTTTCCTCGCCGCATCGGAGCAGTTCGACATCCTGGTGCTGGACCGCATGTTGCCCGGTGGGGTGGACGGGGTGCGCCTGGTCGAAACCCTGCGCGCGCAGTCCAACCAGACGCCGGTGCTGTTCCTCTCCGCCCTGTCCGGGGTCGATGAGCGGGTGAAGGGCCTCAAGGCCGGCGGCGACGACTATCTCGTAAAACCCTTCGCCTTTGCCGAGCTGCTGGCGCGCGTCGAGGCGCTGGGCCGGCGCCCTGCCTCGGACACGCCGACGACGCGACTGAAGGTCGCCGACCTCGAGCTCGATCTGCTGTCGCGGACAGTGACGCGGGCGGGCAAGCGCATCGATGTGCAACCGCGCGAATTCCGCCTGCTGGAGCACCTGATGCGCCATGCCGGGCAGGTGGTGACGCGGACGATGCTGCTGGAGAAGGTGTGGGATTACCATTTCGACCCACAGACCAACGTGATCGACGTGCATGTGAGCCGGTTGCGCCAGAAGCTCGACAAGGGGTTCGACCGGCCGCTGATCCACACCGTGCGCAACGCCGGCTACCTGATCCGCGCCGAGCCGTGATCGCGCGGGGATGATGGCCCGGATCGCGCCCATCCCCCCGCCCGAAGGTGCGGAGGCCGCGGGGCAGTCGCTGCCGCCGATGCTCCCCGGGGCCGTCCCCGGCCTGATGCGCAGCGCGGGCACGCGCATTGCGCTGATCTTCGCCACCACCTTCATCGCCGCCGTGATTGCCTTCACCGCCGTGCTGTGGTGGGGCACCGCCGGTGCGCTCGACCGGCAGACCGACGCGACGGTGCGCGCCGATGCGCTCGCGCTGTCGGAACGCGGGCGTGAGGGTGGCATTAGCGCGGTGGTGGACGCGATCGGCGACCGCCTGACGGTCGATCTCGACAGCGCCGCGATCTACATGCTGCGCGGTCCGGATGGCCGCGTGCTGGCCGGGAACCTCGAGGCATGGCCCACGGTCGTCGATGCGCCCGGCGCCTGGAGCACCGCGACCGTGCAGCGCGAGGGCGCGCCGACCGAGGCCCGCCTGCACGATATCGACCTGGCCGGCGGGCACCGGCTGCTGGTCGGGCGCGATATCGACGAGAAGCTGCGGCTGCGGCAGCTGCTGAGCGAGGGGGTGATCTGGTCGCTTGGTGCGGCCATTGCCTTCGGGGTGCTGGGCGCCTCGGCGATGCGCGGGATCATTGCCCGGCGCCTGCGCCCGACCTTTGCCACCGCCATGGCAATCGCCGCGGGCGACCTGTCGCGGCGGGTGCCGATCTCCTCCCACGGGGATGAGTTCGACCGGCTGGCAAGGACGATGAACACCATGCTGGAGCGGATCGACCGGCTGATGACCGGCGTGCGGGGCGTGTCGGACGCCATCGCGCATGACCTGCGCACGCCGATCGCGCGGGCACGCGCCAAGCTGGAGGATGCGCTGGAGACGGCGCCGGACGAGGCGGCGCTGCGCCAGTGTGTGGAGCAGGGGATCGCGGACCTGGACGGGATCACGCGCGTGTTCCAGGCGCTGCTGCGGATAGCCGAGGCCGAAGCAGGGGCGCGGCGGCGGGCCTTTGCGCCGCTCGACCTCGCGCCGCTGCTGGCCGATGCGGCGGATATCTACGGCGCGACGGCCGAGGCGGGCGGGCAGGTGCTTCAGACGCGCATCGCTGGCCGGATCGAGATTGTGGGTGACCGCGACCTGCTGTTCCAGGCGGTGGCGAACCTGCTCGACAATGCGGTGAAATTCGCCCCCGCCGACGGGCATGTGGTTCTCAGCGCGCGGGCGCTGCCCGATGGCGGCGCCGAGATCACGGTCATGGATGACGGTCCGGGCATCGACCTGGCCGACCGCGCGCGCGCCGGGGAGCGCTTCTTCCGCGCCGATGCGGCCCGCAGCAGCCCGGGATCGGGGCTCGGGCTGTCGCTGGTGCAGGCTGTGGCGCATCTGCATGGCGGTGAGTTGACGCTGGCGGATGCGCTGTTCGTGCCCGGTCGGCGCGGCCTGCGCGCGACGCTGAGCATTGCCCCGGCGTGAGGGGCTGCCGCCACGCTCGTAGGATAGGCCGGTGCGGCGCGGCGATGACGCCGCTGGCCTGTGCACGCGCATTGCGCGCAGCCCGGTTCGGGACGGCGCCGCCGCCCCCGCGCTCCTGACGGCCCGTTACCTGCGCGCCGCCTTGGCCGGCGCCGCGGCGACCTGTTCGGGCATCGGGCTTGGGCGCTTCGCCTATGTGCCGCTGTTCCCGGCCATGGTCGCCGCGGGGTGGGTCGATGGCGCGGGCGCGGGGCTGATCGGGGCGGTGAACCTCGCGGGCTACCTGATCGGCACGCTCGCTGCGCGGGGCCTTGCGCGGCGCCATGGCGTGCCGCGCGTGCTCAGCGCCGGGCTCGCCTGCATCGCGGTGGCGTTTGCCGCCTGCGCCTGGAATGGCGGGCTGCTGTGGCTTTCCGCCTGGCGCGGGGTCGCGGGGCTGGCCGGCGGGGTGCTGATGGCCAATGCCGGGCCGGCGGTGCAGGCGGTGGTCGCACCCGAACGGCGGGGGGCCGCGGCGGGCGTGGTGATCGGGGGCGTCGGCGCCGGCGTTTCGCTGGCGGCGCTGCTGGTGCCGGCGGCCCTGCCCTTCGGGCTTTCGGCGACCTGGTTGGCGCTCTCCGTATTGGTTTTCGCCTTGCTGGCTTTCGCGCACCGGCGCTGGCCGGACCCTCCCGCAGCCGCGAACGCCATTCCACTGCGCGGCGAGGTGCCGCCAGCCCGCGCCTTCGTGCTGTCCTACGCGCTGTCAGGCGCCGGGCTGGTGCCGGTGATGGTCTATCTGGCGGACCTCGCGGTGCGCGGGCG
>JBKJNV010000049.1:0-4191 GCA_046593435.1 Roseomonas sp. | reverse complement strand
GCTGAAGTCGATGACCGTATTGGTGGCACCCGTCGTGATGTTCACAAGCTTGATCACGCCGCCTTTCTCAGCGACGTAGACGAGGTTCGCATCGAGCGGCGAGAACTCGATCTTAATGGGCGTGTTCAATCCAGCGGCGAGGATTTGTCGCTGGACGTCAAACGCCGAAACCAACGGCGGCTCGGCCGGTGGCGGCGGCGCCGGAGTCTCGTCATCGAGGATCGAGATGCGCATGGTCCGCGGCGCCCAGAGCGTCGCGCCGGCGACATCGACGATCGAGAACCCGAAGGTCTCGGTGGGTTCGCCGAGCGCGTCGTTCAGCACCGTGACGGGGATGGTGATCGAGGCGACGCCAGGCGCCATGGTGGCCGTCCCGAAACCGCCAACGAAATCCGCACCCTCGGTGGCCGTGTCGGCGTTCACCCCATAGGTGATCGACACGGAGCCTTCGAGCGATCCCGTGCGGACGATGACCACATTCGCAACACCAGAGGCTTCAGCCACCCGCAACTCGGTCTCGGCCAGAAATACGTTGTTGTTCGCCACGTTCCACCTGCGTCACAGTGTTGCTGCCCAAATTCTGGAGTTTCGTCCCGATTTCGAGCGTCGGCGGGCAGTGTCCCAGACCAGGAAATGCGTAACAACGAACGTTAAGTTCATGCCGAACATGATTTCTTGCCGCAACCCCGTGACAGGCAAGAATATCCACCAGAAAGGTGGGTATTCTCTTGCTCTCTTCTTCGTGAGCTTGAAGGCCACCTGGCATCAGGCCGGGGTGGTGCACCGCTTCATGCGTTCAGGCCATCGAGAGCGGTGTGGTCTGCCGCTCACATCCGGATCTGAGCGGGATGCTCCCCGGTCCGCCTGGGGCGCGGCGCGCGGGCGCCGATGCAGGCTTAGCAGCCCGGCGCCTTGTCCGACGCTACAGCCGGACTCGCGCTTCAAGATATACTGGCCAAGCCGCCCAACGCCGCCGGCAGCGGCGGGAGCGAAGGATCAGCCGTAGCGTTCTTCCAGCCACGGATCGCCATTATTGTGGTAGCCGCGCACCTCCCAAAAGCCGGGGCGATCCTCGGCCAGCAGCTCGATGCGGGTGAGCCATTTGGGGCTTTTCCAGAAGTACAGCTTGGGCATCACCACGCGCACGGGCGCGCCATGTTCGCGGGTCAGCGGCGCGCCGCCGAATGCGTGGGCGAGCAGCACGTCATCATCGTCGAATGCGGCCAGCGGCACGTTGGTCGTGTAGCCATCATAGCTGGTGAAGCTGATGAAGCGTGCGGCAGGCAGCGGCCGCGCCATCGCGAGAAGGTCGCGGGCGCGCACCCCGGTAAAGCGCGCGTCGTACAGGCTCCACTGCGTCACGCAGTGGATGTCGGTGACCAGCTCGGTCTGATCGAGCGCAAGAAACTGGGACCAGTCCAGGGCGATGCGCTGCTCGACCAGCCCCTCGACGCGCAGGCGAAACTTTTCCCTCGTGACATCGGGCTGCACGCCCAGGTCGAGCACGGGCCAGTGCTTCACCTCGGTCTGGCCAGGGGGCAGGCGGACGGCATGGGCGGCGTCCGGTGCGCCCGTCAGCAGCCGGCCCTGCCGCGCCCAGTCCTGCTTGCGCGCGACCAGTTTTTCGCGCACGGCGCCGGTCACGGGAACGGTGTCATCCTCGGCCATTGGTTGCTCCTTCGTGGCCGGTTACGTGCCGCGTGCGGCGCCGGATGCAAGGGGGCGGTCGCGGCGGGCACCCAGGAAGCGCTCGACCTCCGGCCCCCAGATGGCGCTGCCGCCGCGGGCGAAGAACAGGCCATGCCCGTCATTGCCGAAAGCCGGCAGGTTGCGCGCGGTCATCACGCCGCCAGCGGCCGTGTATTGTGTCTGGACATCGCGGGCGATGACGGGTCCAAAAAAACTGTCATTGGCGGTGTAGATCGACAGCACGGGGATTCGCGCCGTGCGGCCATAGGCGCCCGCCGAGCGCGCCAATGCGTCCGGCTGGCAGTTGGTGTTGGCCGCGCCGTTCGACCAGCCGCCACGCCCGCCGGCCATGTTGATGACGGCCCGCACGCCGGGCGGGTTGCGGCTCGCCAGGGCCAGGCTACCCCAGCCCCCGGCCGACTGCCCGACAATGACGGCAGGTGCGGCGCCCAGCACCGTGGGCAGTCTCTTCGCGTAGTCGATGGCGGCCTGGATGTCGCGTGCCGTCTCCAACCCCGCGGCGGCGAAATCAGCCTGGCCGCAGTTGCCGAAGCCTTCGGCCCAGGTGCCGCCCGAAGGGCCATAGCCGCGCCGCATCGGCAGCGCGGCCGTGAAGCCCCGATCCGTGAACCAGGACACCGCCTCCGCATCGCAGGACGCGGGCTGCATCGACGGCCGCTGGCCGGCATTGGCAGGGGAGCCATGGTTGATCACCACCAGCGGACCGACACCGCCGCTGGGCAGGCACAGCCGCATCTGGATCAGGGACCCGGTGTCGCCCACGGGCACCCAGTGCAGTTGCGCGGGCCCGGTGGCGTCCCCGGTCGGGCCGGCGGTGCGTGGTGCATCGCCGGGCGCCGCACAGGCGGCCAGCGTAAGGAGAATGATGGTCAACGATAGCCGCATGGTCGTGCCTCTCTCGCGTGCCGCAATTCGGAAAGACTACTCCGCCCGGATGCCCATGGCACGCACCGCGCCACCGATCTGCGTCACGTCGCGCGCGACGTAGGCGGCGAATTCCGGCTGCGTCATCCAGCCGGGCGCGAAGCTCGGGCAGCGACAGCGTATGCGCCACTTCGGCATGCACCCTCGCGACGATTGCCGCCGGCAGCCCGACCGACCCCGCGCCGGAGGCGCCGCGCCACGCGGGCGCTACCCCTTGTCGCGCATCAGCCTTGCCTTGTCCCGGTTCCAGTCGCGCTCGGCGATGGAAGCGCGCTTGTCATGCTGCTTCTTGCCCTCGGCCATGCCGATCAGCACCTTCGCGATGCCGCGCTCGTTGAAATGAATGTCGAGGGGCACGATCGTCCCGCCATCGCGGTTGGTGGCACCAGACAGCGTCACGACCTGCTTCTTGTGCAGCAGCAGCTTGCGCGGCCGGCGTGGTTCGAAATGCGCCACCACCGACCCCGCCTGCCATTCCGGGATATACGCGTTGAACAGGTAGATCTCGCCGTCGCGCTCACCCGCCCATGCGTCGGACAGCGCCGCGCGACCCGAGCGCAGCGACTTCACCTCCGGCCCGATGAGCACGATCCCGGCCTCGAAGGTCTCGCCGATCTTGTAGTCGAAGCGCGCCTTGCGGTTCTGCGCGGCGATGCCGTGGCTGATCAGGCCGGATTTCTTCTTGGGCTTTGCCATGGGCGGTGAAATGCGCCCTTCGCGCCTTCAGTTCAACAGACCCACCGAGACCATCGCCTCGCGAACCCTCACCTTGGTGCTCTCCGCGACGGGCGCCATCGGCAGGCGGCAGAAATCGCTCCCCTTGCCGAGCAGGGAGGCGGCGTATTTCACCGGCCCCGGCGAGGTCTCGCAGAACATCGCGTCATGCAGCGGCACCAGGCGCGCCTGGATGGCCATGGCCTCGTCCAGGTGCCCCGCGCGCCAGGCGCGGTGCATCTCCGCGCAAAGCCGTGGCGCGACATTCGCAGTCACCGAGATGCAGCCATGCCCACCCGACGCCATGAAGGCGAGCACGGTGTGGTCTTCGCCCGAAAGCTGGATGAAATCCTCCCCGCAGGCGCGCGTGGTATGCAGCGGGCGCGTGAGGTTGGCCGTCGCATCCTTCACGCCGATGATGTTGGGGTGCTTCGCAAGGCGCGCCATGGTCTCGACGCTCATGTCCACCACGGATCGGCCGGGGATATTGTAGATGAAGATCGGCAGCGCGGCGGCGTCCGCGATGGCCAGGAAATGCAGGTACAGCCCTTCCTGGGTGGGCTTGTTGTAGTAGGGCGTCACCACCAGCGCGGCATCCGCACCCGCGGACTTGGCGTGCTTGGCGAGTGCGACCGCCTCGGCCGTGCTGTTGCTGCCCGCGCCCGCGATCACAGGCACCCGCCCGGCCGCGGCCGCCACGCACATCTCGACCACGCGCTTGTGCTCGGCGTGATCCAGCGTCGGGCTTTCGCCCGTGGTGCCGACCGGGATCAGCCCTTCGGTGCCTTCGGCGATCTGCCAGGCGACGAGGTCGCCGAAGGCGCGCTCATCGATCGAGCCGTC
>JBKJNV010000040.1:0-2990 GCA_046593435.1 Roseomonas sp. | reverse complement strand
GTGGTGGTGGTGTTCCCGCCGCTGCTGGCCTTGCTGGCCTCGGGCCTGCCGCCGGATGCGGCGTTTGCCGCGTCGCGCCCGCCCGTGTGGTGGCCGGGCCTTGCGGGGCTGGCCGTGGTGGGGGCCGGCATCGCCTGGTCGGGGCAGCGCGCGGGCTTCGCCAACCCGTGGATGTTTGGCCCCTGCCTGCTCGCGATCGGGCTCTCGGCGATGGGGGCGCTGCCCTCAGGCGTGTGGATGCCGCTGGTCGATGCGGCGCAGGTTGCGCTCGGGGCGACCTTGGGCGCGAAGCTGACGCGGGAGTTCATCCTGGGTTCACGCCGCCTGGCCATCGCGTCGGTGGTCTCGGCTATCGTGCTGTCGGTGGTTCTGGCGGCGATCGCCCTTGGTTTCGCATTGCTCTCGGGGCTGCCGATCGCGGCCGTGGTGCTCGGCATGGCGCCGGGGGGGATGCCGGAGATGGCGGTGACGGCGAAGGCGCTCGATCTCGCGGTGCCGCTCGTGCTGGGCTTTCACCTCACGCGCACTTTGCTGTGCAACCTCACCGTGGGTCCGCTGTGGCGCGTGGTGGAGTGGGTGCGCGCCCGGTAGCGCGGTTCAGCCGGCGCGCCATCCCAGGCGGCGGAACAGCCACTCACGGTAATGGGCGGCGGCTTCGGGGGCGGGGAAGAGCTGCGCTTGCAGCTGCACGGCGGCGGCGGCGGGTAGCGGCCGCGGCTGCTCCTCGCCCGCTTCATCCACGATGCGGCTGGCGGCGGCGCGGAAGGCGGCCAGCGTATCCGCGGGCGTCAGGCCCGGCAGCACCACCAGGGCACGCAGGCGGCAGGCGGCGAGGCCCGCGCGCAGCGCACCGCGCGGCAGGGGAGCGATCTCGGGGTTCAGTTCAAACGCTGTGGGCGTCTCTGGCAGGCCAGGATCGCGGCCACCCTCTGGCGCTTCGGCGGCGAAGGCGAGCGTCGCGCCCAGGCCGTGGAGCAGCGCTGGAAGCCCCGGGCCGCTGGCGAAGAAGGCATCCGCCGCGCCGTCGCGATAGGCCGCCTCGGGCACGGCCGCGATCACCGGCACGGCGGCAATCCCGATCAGGTCCAGGGCCAGCAGCGCCGCCGCGGCGGGTGCCTCGGGTCCAGAGATGGCAAGGCGCACCGGCGCCCCGCGCGGCAGGCCAGCGCGCACCACCAGCGCTGCCGGCTGCACCCCCGCGCAGACCGCGAGCCAGGGTGCCGGATCGTAGCGCGCGCGGCTGTCGCCGAGCAGCCGTGCCTGGGCGGCGCCCCCGGCCACCGCGAGCAGGTGCTGGCCATCGGGGATGGCGACGGTGGCGAAGCGGTTGGCCGCTGTGACCCCGTCTGGCCCGCCGAGCGCGAGTACGCGCAGCGCAGTCGCCTGCGGCAGGGCGCGGCCAAGCCCGGCGCCCAGCCGTTGCAGCCAGCGGAACTGCGCGCTGGCCTCGGGGCCGGGCACCAGCAGGCTGGCGGCCTCGGGGTTGCTCGCCCGGGCCGCGCCGGCGCGTGCGGCGGCCAGCGGCACCACGCCGGCGAGGATGGCCCGGCGGGAAAGGTGGAGGCGGGGCGGCATTGCGCTGTCTCCTTTTCCCTCAAGGGACGCCTGGGAAGCGGCGCAACAGTGGCAGCGCCTCGGGGCCACGTCCAGACCGGCCTCCAGGCGGCTTCGGGTGCGGGCTGGGCGCAAACCGTCGTGAGGGGCGGGCGCGGGCCGGCATTGTCCGCCAAGGTTGCGCTTGCACGAGGCGCCCTGCCGGGCGGAGAGTTGGAGGATGCGCCGCACCCTTCTCACGCTGATCCTGCTTGCGCCCATCCGCGCGGGGATGGCCCAGGCCCCGCCCCGCCCGGCCACCCCCGAGGCGCGGCAGGCTGAACTGGAGCGTCTGTTCGCTGCCCTCGCCGATGCGCCCGACGAGGCTGGCGGTGCCCTGGTGGAAGGGCGCATCCGTGCGCTGTGGCAGGAGAGCGTGACGCCTGCCGTGGGGCTGCTGGTGCGGCGTGGGTTGCGCAACCTCCAGGGCCGCGTGGCCGAGGAGGCGCTGGAGGATTTCGATGCCGCCATCACGCTCGAGCCCGGCGCGGCCGAGCTTTGGCACCTGCGGGCCCAGGCCTATGCGCTGGGCGGCGACCTGGTTCTGGCGGCGGCCGACCTGCGCGAGGCGCTGCGGCTGGAGCCGCGGCATTTCCCCGCACTCACCACGCTGGCCGGCATCCAGGACCAACGCGGCGACGCCGCGGGCGCGCTGCGCAGCTTTGCGGCCGCGCTGGTGATCCACCCCAAGCTGCGCGGCGGCGTGACGCGCCTGCGGGAGCTGCGCCGCAAGGCTGAGGGCGACGATACCTGATCGCAGCTTCGCTGCGATCAGGATTTTTTTGTGCCCTCAAGCGCGTCGTGCCGGAGGCACGCCTTTGGCGTGACGCGCCCGCTCCGCGTGCTTGGCTCGCCGGACTGCCGGCGTTCGCGCATTCGCGCTCGCGGTGCGCGCAGACGGCGCGCCCCGATTCAGTAGGCGCTGATGCACTCACGCGCTTCCGGTGTTCGCGGCGGTAGAGTGTCGCGAGGGGGGCATCGTAGGCAGCGCGCGCCGGCCCGCGCTGGGGCTTGCCGGCTACAGCTTCTTGCGGAACCAGATGCGGGAATGGCCCTCGGGCATGTCGTCGAGGCGGCCGAATTCCTTGTAGCCGTTCTTCTTCCAGAATTTCGGCGCCTGAAAGCTGAAGGTATCCGTGTAGACGTTCTTGCAGCCGCGTTCGCGGGCGATCGCCTCGGCGCGCAGCAGCAGCTCGCCGCCGAATTTCTTGCCGCGCAGATCCGAAGTCAGCCACAGCCAGTCGATGAACAGCCAGCCCCAGAAGGTCAGCCCCAGCAGACCGCCCTGGGTGGCGCCGGCCTCGTCCTGCACCAGCAGGGTGACGGGCTCACGCACATAGTCGCCGCCCATTTCCTGGTTGAAGATGTGCAGCCCGCGCTGGATCGCGCCGACCGCC
>JBKJNV010000282.1:0-7593 GCA_046593435.1 Roseomonas sp. | reverse complement strand
ATAGAATTTCAGCGCGTGCTGGCTGATCGGCAGCAGGCCCTGGCGCTGGGCGGACACCGCGATGCCCGCGGGGGTGTGGGTGTGAATCACCAGGGCCGGATCCTCGCGCGCCATGTGGATGGCGGAGTGGATGGTGAAGCCTGCCGCGTTGACGCGCTTCGATTCCGCCATCTCCTCGACCACATTGCCCTCGAGGTCGATCTTGATGAGGTCCGAGGCGCGCATCTCATGGAACATCACGCCGTAGCGGTTGATCAGGAAGTGATGCTCGGGCCCGGGGATGCGGGCGGAGATGTGGGTGTAGATCAAATCGGTCCAGCGGTGATGCGCGACCAGGCGATACAGGGCGGCAAGGTCGCAGCGGATGGCCCACTCTTGCTCGGAAATGCCGGCGCGGAGCGCCAGCGGCACAGCTTGATTCATCACGGGATCTCCTGGCTCGACAGAGCGTCATGCTCCGCCGTGGCAGCGCCCGCGTCAACCGAATGACAAGGCTAAAATTGCCCAATGCCCTTTTGCCGTGGGGCATGGTGGCGCATGATCGGGCACCGATGCACCTGGGAGCCCACGCCATGGTCCGTGCCGCCCTGACTGCCACGATTCTGCTGGGCTGTGCTGCGGCCCAGGCCCAGGCGCCGGCGCCGGGACTTTACAGCGAACGCAGCATCAACGCGGCCCTGGCACAGGATGCGGTCAATGCGGCGGTCGAGGCCTGCGCCGGGCGTGGGCATCGGATCACGGCCGTCGTGGTGGACCGCTCCGGCATCATGAAGGCCATGCTGCGCGCCGATGGTGCGGGGCCGCACGGCGTCTGGGCCGCGCGCGCGAAGGCCTATACCGCCGTCTCCACCCGCATCGGCACCACACAATTGCTCGATGCCGTGCGGGCCAATCCCGGCGCCTCCCGCCTGCCCGATGTGGAGGGTTTCCTGATCCTCGGCGGCGGCTTGCCCATTCGCGCGGGGGATGAGGTGGTGGGTGGCATCGGCGTGGATGGCGCGCCGGGCGGGCTGCTCGACGACCAGTGCGCGGAGGCGGGGATCGCCCGCATCCGCGACCGGCTGGGGTGAACTGAGAAACCCGCGCCCCGAGCCCGAATGGGCGAACGGCGGACTTCCGGCGAGCCCAGCCGCCGTCGTGCCGAAGGCACGCCTCCGTCGAGACGGCCGCGACCGGCGCCTGAGGTAGCCAGATCAGCGCGGCCGCGGCGTGGTCCGGCGCGGCGCGGGAACGCGAGGCGCAGGCGCCCCACCGCCGCCGGGTGCCGAGGCCCGCAGGTCCGCGATGGTGGCGCGGTTCGTCACCTGCTCGGGGTTCATGCGGATCTCGACGATGGCGGGCTTGCCGCTGGCCATCGCGCGCTGCACGGCGGGGACCAGTTCATCGGTCGCCTCGACGATTTCGCCATGGCCGCCGAAGGCATCGATGTACTTGGCGAAGTCCGGGTTCGTGAGCGCGGTGCCGGAGACGCGGTGCGGGTAGGTGCGCTCCTGGTACATGCGGATGGTGCCGTACATCTGGTTGTTGAACACCAGGATGATGGGGCTGACCGCATGGTGGAAGGCGGTCGCGATCTCCTGCCCCGTCATCATGAAGCCGCCATCGCCCACGAAGCAGATGACCGTGCGGTTCGGGTACACGATCTTGGCTCCGATGGCGGAGGGCACGCCGTAGCCCATCGCGCCATTCGTCGGCCCGAGGAAATCCTGGCCCTCCTTCACATGCATGAAGCGCGTGGGCCAGGTGGCGAAATTGCCGGCATCGGTGGTGAAGATGGTGTCGGCCGGCAGCACCGCCTCCAGCGCCTGCAACGCGCGGGCGAGGTTCAGCGGCCCCTCATACTCCGGCGCCTCGGCCTGCTTCAGGCGCTGCGCGCGCATCGCCGCGCGCCATTCCGACCAGGGCGGCGGCGATGCGGGGCGGAGCGCGTTGGCCGCCTCTGCGAAGGCGTTCACGTCGCAGGGGATGCCGAGGGCGGGGCGATGGACGCGCCCGATCTCGGTCTGCTCGGGGTGGATATGGATGATGGGCGTCGCACCGGCGAAGTCGAACAGGGTGTAGCCCTGGCTCACCGGTTCGCCCAGGCGGGTGCCGATGGCGAGGATGAGATCCGCCTCGCGCGCATGGGCGACAAGGCCGGCATCGGCACCGACACCGAGGTCGCCCACGAAATTCGGGTGCGTCCCGTCGAATAGGGATTGGCGGCGGAAGGAGACGCAGACCGGCAGGTCATGGGCGATGAGAAATTCGGCGATCGCGGCCTTGCCCGCCGACGTCCAGCCGGTGCCGCCGAGGATCGCCAAGGGCCGCTCGGCCGTCGCGAGCATCTCCCGCAGCCGCGCGATCGCCTCGGGTGCGGGGTGGGGCGGAAAAATCGCGGCCGGGCCGATATCGGGCACGCTCACCTGGTGCTTCTGCATCTCCTCGCTGATGGCGATGACCACGGGCCCTGGCCGGCCGGAGGTCGCGACATCGAAGGCATGGGCGATGATCTCGGGGATGCGCTTGGCGTCGTCGATCTGGGTCGCCCACTTCGCGATGGGCGAGAACATGCGGCGGTAATCGACTTCCTGGAAGGATTCGCGGTCGGTTTCCTCGACCGGGATTTGGCCAACCAGCAGGATCAGCGGGGTCGAATCCTGCATCGCGACATGCACGCCGATCGCGGCGTGGCAGGCACCCGGGCCGCGCGTGACGATGGCCACGCCCGGCTTGCCGGTGAGCTTGCCCTGCGCCTCGGCCATGTGGATGGCGCCCGCCTCGAACCGGCAGGTGACAAGCTGGAGCTGGTTGCGCACTGAATACAGGCCATCGAGCAGGTCCAGGTAGCTTTCGCCGGGGACGCAGAAGGCGTGGGTCACACCTTGGGCGACCAGCGCATCGGCCAGCACCTTGCCGCCGCTGCGTGGCTGCGCAGTGCGCTTCACTTCACTCATGGCAAAATCCCCTCCGGCCTTCATCGCGCGGAGGGTAGGACGGGCGGGCGGCGGGGGAAAGCGGGCGACGCCGTGCGGTCGTGGATGCGGCGCGGCTTGCCTGAAAGTAAGAATGTCTTACCGGGTCGCTTTTGGCTAAGGCGTTGAACTGGTGCGGGCCGGGGTAAGGAAATCTTACTTTCGGCAGTTCCTGCCCTGACGCGTGGAGGTTTCGGACAAATCGCTGGCTATCGCCGCGGGGGGCGCTGATGAGCTTCGGATTCACGCTTCAAAGATCGGATAATTTTCCTATCGTAGCATTTGCCTTTCGCAATGTCCAACATCGTGGATCAGGCTCAGGCTCATGCTTTTCCGTGCAAGCGCCTCGCCTTGATCGGTCGGCGACGGGGATCAGCAATCGATAAAACCACTGCTATCTTGACGGACGCGAAGTGGGGCTGAAGTCCGGCGCGGACACCCTCAACCGGGTGCGACAGCATTGCTCGCTCGGCAACCTGCCCCCAGCGTAGGAGAGGCTGTTGGCGCCGCATCCCCCGATCGGATCAGGAGGAGGTCCAACGGCAGCGGCCGACTACAATTCTTCTTAAATCAATGAATGGGCCTGATCAGGAGATTTCCTGCATCGAAGCGGTATATCTTCGTAATGATCAGATAGGCGCTCGCCACGCCAATACAAATTCAATGGTAATTAACACAAATAGACACGACATCGCATACATTATAGAAAGAACAAATGCTAAAATTACGAATAAAAATTTTTCCCTGCGGGTTTTTCCATACGGATAAAGCCTAAAATGGTGTCGATAAAAAAACACAAGTGATACAATAAAAGCCGCTGAAATGAACATATGACGAGTGCTGGTAAAAGGTCCCAACAGCGGTATTCTTAAAATTGAGGCAATTATTGCGGCTGTGATGAAAATGCCCGCGCCTAAAGGCAGAAAATTATAAGGGTACTTCATGCTTAATCTTTCAGCGGCCCAGTGAGACAATGTGACGGTTCATAGCTGGCAAACGAGCGACATGCGGCCATGCGGACGGGGTGCAGTCGTCATATTTTAGAGACATTAGATCGAATTCGAAAGCAAAACTTTAACGCGGCTGTCGTCGGAGGTGTCCTGTCGCGAAACCCCCTCTGGGGCCGCCGGCACAAGGGCATCGGGCCGGAGTGCTGACCCGCTCTGGCGCGCGGGGATGACCGCGCAGCGCGGGTCGTTGCACACGTCACCCGTGAAGGGATTTGCGCCATCGGTATGGAGTCGTGCGTGCACTACGCAATGGCCGAGCCAGCACCCGTGGACCCCAACTTGCGACCGCATCGAGCGCGGCATCGCCCGGATCAGGCCGCCGCTGCACTCATAACGGACTCGCCTTACCTGAAATGCAACTAAAAGTAGAAAATTATAAATTTTGAATCAAATTCATCTTTATTAACCTTTCGCCGGCCGTATCGTTGTTGGTATATTTATCGGGAAGGTGACCGAAACCCGTCCCCCAGGGTTTTGAAATACGAGGTAAGCCATGTTCTACGATCTGCTGGAGTTCTCTAAGGGGTTGGCGAGGACGGTCCTCTGGTGGCTGTCGCAGATGGGCGGAGAGATCGTCTTTGCCCTGAGCCATTGGAATATTTTTGTCGGCGCAGCCTTTGTGCTGGTGTGCACAGCCCTGGCGTCTCGTTTCATGCGAGGCTGAAGCCTGCCACGCGAACGGATGGAAACCAGAGCCAACACAACATCTCAGCCTCGGGCGGCCTTCAATTCGTCCCCTGCAGCAACCGGGCGCACGCGCTGATCAGCGTCGCCGATCCGCTCACAGGTACCGCCCGCGCTCCATGATCTCCAGGGTATGCGTCCGGTAAGTCATCCTCGATCGGTCCGTCCGCCCCAGGCGGCGCAGCAGGATCTCCGGCGGCATCTTCCACGCACGCCGATGCGCCCGGCGCCAAACCCAGCCGCCATCGGCATCCGGCCCATCATCCAGCAACGGCCCGCCATTGTTGCCGACCCCGTCGCGGTGGACCGGCGCAGGCGCATCCCGATGACGCAGCATCGCGCCGGCGCGCGCCCCTACCCCGCGATGTTGCCCTGCACATGGATGCACCGCGCCGTTCGCCCGGGCACCGGGCTGCGCGCCGCGGGCACGCCCGCCAGGCAGGCCGGCTCCGCCTCCGCGCAGCGCGGCGCAAAGGAGCAGGCGGCCGGCAGCGTCTCCAGGCTCGGCGGGGCGCCGGGGATGGTGGTCAGGCGCTTGCCGCGCATGCCCGCATGGACGGTCGCCCCCAGCAGGCCCTTCGCGTAGGGGTGCAGCGGGCCGCGCATCAGGGCGGTCACCGGCCCCTCCTCCACCACGCGGCCGGCATACATCACCGCCACGCGGTCCGCGATCTCGCCGGCCACGCCCAGATCATGCGTGACGAACACTACGCCCATGCCGAGATCCTGTTGCAACTGGCGCAGCAGCAGCAATATCTGGATCTGAACCGTGGCATCGAGCGCGGTTGTCGGCTCATCGGCCAGCAGCAGTTTTGGGCGGCAGGCGAGGGCCACGGCGATCATCGCGCGCTGACGCAGCCCGCCCGACAGCTCGTGTGGGTAGGCATCGAGGCGCCGCTTGGCCGAGGGGATCTGCACCAGCTCGAACAGTTCCAGCGCGCGCGCCATGCCCGCGGCGTGCGAGACACGCTCATGCCGGCGCACCGTCTCGGCGATCTGGTGGCCGACGCTGAAGACGGGGTCGAGCGCGGTCATCGGTTCCTGGAAGACCATGGCCACGGTGCTGCCGCGGAATTCCTGCAACTCATTCTCGGCCATCGCCTGAACGTCGCGGCCATCGACGAGGATGCCGCCCGTGACCACAGCCTTCTTCGGCAACAGCTTCATCAGCGCGCGCATCGTAACCGACTTGCCCGAACCGGACTCGCCCAGGATGCACAGCACTTCGCCAGCGGCGAGGTCAAGATCCACGCCATTGACCGCGTGGACCGTGGCATCGCGCGAGACGAAGCGCACCGAGAGGTCGCGGACGCGGACCAGCGTCTCGCCGGCCTGCATCAGAAGTGCGGCGCTCATTGTGGTGCCCTCAAGCGCCGGGCGCCGCCATGTTGTGCCCTCAAGCGCCGGGCGCGCACTCCGTGCGCTTGGCTCGCCGCACTGGCGGCGTTCGCCCATTCGGGCTCGCGGCGCGCGAAGGCGCGCCGGGGGTGATTGGTGCCTCGTCTCATGCCGCGATCCTCCCGGCTTGGCTGTGGCCGCTGCCGGGGGCGGCCATGTGGCACGCCGTCTGGTGGCCGGGGTCGAGTTCGGCGGGCAATGGCTCGACCGCGGCGCAGACATCCTCGGCGAAGGGGCAGCGCGTGCGGAAGCGGCAGCCCGAGGGTGGGTTCACCGGATTCGGCGGATCGCCCGACAGCGGCGGCTCGGTCCGCCGGTTCTCCGGGTCCATGGAGGGACGCGAGGCGAGCAGCGCGCGGGTGTAGGGGTGGGCGGGGTTGGCATAGATCGCGTCCACCGGCCCCATCTCGACCACCTTGCCGAGGTACATCACCAGCACGCGGTCAGAGATGTACTGCACCACGTTCAGGTCATGGCTGATGAAGGCATAGGTCAGCCCAAAACCCTCCTTGAGATCGACCAGCAGGTTCAGCACCTGCGCCTCGACCGATTTGTCCAGGGCGGAGACCGGTTCGTCGAGGATCACGAGGCGTGGACGCAGCGCCAGGGCGCGGGCGATGTTCACCCGCTGCCGCTGTCCGCCCGAAAGCTCATGCGGGTAGCGCCGCGCGTATTGCTCGGGCGCGAGGCCCACGGCCGCGAGCAACTCGCGGGCACGCTCGCGCGCCTCGCGGTCGCCCACGCCATGCACCTTGGGCGCGAAGGCCAGGGTGTCCTCGATGGGCAGGCGCGGGTTGAGCGAGGCGTAGCTGTCCTGGAAGACCATCTGCACCTGGCGGCGGTAGTCGCGCAGCGTGATCCCCCCGGCCTGGGTGTTCTCGGCGACACCCTCGCCATCGAAGATCATGGAGCCCTTGTCGGGGTCGATCAAACGCATGAGCAGCCGGGCGGTGGTCGACTTGCCGCAGCCCGATTCGCCCACGATGCCCAGCGTCTCACCCTTGCGGATGGTGAAGGACACGCCGTCCACCGCGCGGACGGTCGCGACCGTGCCGCCAAAGAAGCCGCCCTTGATGGGGAAATGCTTCTGGATGCCGCGGACATCGAGCAGCGGTTGGGCGGGGCCGCCGAGGTCGATCGGAGGGGGAAGGTCTGTCATGGGACATGGGGTGAGCAAGGCGCGTGCCGGATCGCCGCGGGTGCTGCAGGCCCGTGCAAGGCGGCGTTCCGCACCAAAGCGGGCGGGATCTGCACAGGAGTTAGGCAGCACCCGCTCACTGCAATTGCGGCACCCCGCCCGAATATGGCGCGCCTGCCTTCAAACAACCTTGATGCCGCCCCGGCTCCGCCGCGCCGCCGCCCGGCCGCAGGGGCAATCTGGGAATGTTCAGGAGGGTTCCCCCATGCGACGCATCCTTTCCATCACCGCACTCTGCGCCTCCGTCATGCTGGCCGGCTGCGTCAACAAGGATGGCAGCACGGATTGGGGCAGCACCCTGGCCCTCGGGGCCGGCGTCGGGCTTGGCGCGGCGCTGATCGCGGTGGCG
>JBKJNV010000232.1:0-6849 GCA_046593435.1 Roseomonas sp. | reverse complement strand
AGCGTGAGCAGCAGCACCGCCCCGGTCCAATGCACCCATTGCAGCACTGCAAAGCGCGCCGCATCCGGCCCGATCACGTGGGGGACCGGGATCACCAGGAAGATCGTGGTCTCCACGGCACCCGGCGCCGAGGCCGCCATCAGGTAGCCCACCAGCGGCATCGCCAGCAGCAGCCCATACAGCGCCGCGTGGCCCGCCGCCGCCATCGGCCCGCCCTCGCCCTCCGGCCGCCCGCGGCGCCAGCGCAACAGCAGCCGCCACAGAACGAGGATGAACACGATGATGCCGAGGCTTTTGTGCAGCTGGTAGCCAAGGAATTTCGCGGCCAGCGCCGTGAACGGCAGCGCCACCATGACGAAGCCCAAGCCGGCGGAGAACAGCACCAGCCCCGCCACCCACCAGTGCAGCCGCCGTTGTGCGATGCTCCAGCTCATCAGACGTACAGCCGCACCGTCACGCCCAGCGTGATGCGATCGGAGATGGTGTAGGCATCCGCGACCATCCCGTATTCGGACCGCAGCATGGTGCCCGAGGCCTCGAAGGTGGCGATCTCGCGGCCCGTCGCTACCTCTCGCTCGCGGCTGGCGAGGCGAGCCTGCATGGTCATCGGCCGCTCGATCCCCTTCACCGTCAGCACGCCGACGATGGGAAAGCGACCGGCCTCGCCCGCACCGGTCGCGGCACCGCGGAAGCGTGCGGCGGTATGCCGCGCCGTGTCGAAATATGGCTCCGAACGCAGCATCTCGACCGCACCCGCATAGCCCAGCGCGATGGAGCCGGTATCGACCTCGACCTCCACCTGCGCGGAGCCGGTGCGTTGCGGGTCGAGCCGCACGATGGCGTCGAATTTCTCGAAGCGGCCGGTGGAGGAAAGCATGCCGAAATGCCGCGCGCCGAAGGACAGCACACCGCGCTCGTGGTTGAATTCATAGGTGTTGCGCTGTTGCGCGACAGCACGTCCCGCGAGCAACGCCGGGACCAGAGCCAAAGCACCACGCCTGCCGGTCAGCATGCCGTCCTCCTCGCTTCTGCAGGCTCATATGTCCGACCGAAACCGCCAGGCACAAGAGCCGGGCTTGTCCTGCCCACCCCAAGCCGCTATATCGCCATGGTCACAATCCGATGTTCGGGGGGTGGTCTCGCGAGAGGCCGCCTTTTTTGTTGCCTCGCACCTGGCCCCACCGCCCATGACCGAACGACCCATCCATGAGGGGCTCGAAGCCCGCATCGCCGACACCATCGCACCCGCTTTGGAGAACTTGGCCTATGAGCTTGTGCGCGTGCAGGTCAGCGGCAAGGAACGCCCGGTCCTGCAGGTGATGGCCGACCGCGCCGATGGCGCCCCCTTCCGCGTGGAGGATTGCGAAGCGATTTCCCACGCGATCGGCGCCGTGCTCGACGTGAACGACCCGTTCAAGAATGAATGGACCCTGGAAGTCAGCTCGCCGGGGATCGACCGGCCGCTGACCCGCGCCAAGGATTGGGAACGCTTCGCCGGCCACATCGCCACCGTCGAGCTCGCCCTGCCGATGGAAGGCCGCCGGCGCTTCCGCGGCATCGCCCTCGGTGCCGATGCCGAAAATGCCCGCCTGAAGCTTGAGGATGGCAGCGAACTCACCGTGCCGCGGCAGAATATCCGCCGCGCCAAGCTCGTGCTCACCGACGAACTCATCGCCGCCACCGCGGCCCCGCCCGCGAAGAACTGAGGGACACATCATGGCCATCGACATCGCGATCCCCCGCCCCGAATTGTTGCAGGTCGCCGAGGCTGTCGCGCGCGAGAAGATGATCGAGCGCGACGAGGTGCTCGAAGCCATGGAGCAGGCCATCCAGAAGGCCGGCCGCGCCAAGTACGGGCATGAGAAGGACATCCGCGCCGAGATCGACCGCCGCAACGGCGCCGTCACGCTGCGCCGCTACACCGAGATCGTGGACGCCGAGCCGGTGGAGAACGAAGCGACGCAAATGCCGCTGCGCATCGCGATAAAAATCAAGCCCGGCATCACCACCGGCGAATTCATCATCGACCCGCTGCCGCCGATCGATTTCGGCCGCATCGCCGCGCAGACGGCCAAGCAGGTGATCGTGCAGCGCGTGCGCGAGGTGGAGCGCCACAAGCAGTACTCCGAATACAAGGACCGCGTGGGCGAGGTCATCAACGGCATCGTCAAGCGCACCGAGTACGGCAACCTCATGGTCGATCTCGGCCGCGCCGAAGCCCTGCTGCGCCGCGACGAAACCATCCCGCGCGAGGCCTACCGCAACGGCGACCGCGTGCGCGCCTACATCTACGACGTGCGCGAGGAACCGCGCGGCCCGCAGATTTTTCTCTCCCGCACCCATCCCGGCTTCCTCGCCAAGCTTTTCGCGCAGGAAGTGCCGGAAATCTATGACGGCATCATCGAGATCAAGGCCGTCAGCCGCGACCCCGGCAGCCGTGCGAAAATGGCGGTGATCAGCCGCGACAGCTCGATCGACCCCGTGGGCGCCTGCGTCGGCATGCGCGGGTCACGCGTTCAGGCCGTGGTCGCCGAATTGCAGGGCGAGAAGATCGACATCATCCCCTGGTCGCCCGACAACGCGACCTTCATCGTCAATGCGCTGGCCCCCGCCGAGGTCAGCAAGGTGGTCCTCGACGATGAGGCACGCCGCTGCGAAGTGGTGGTCCCCGATGACCAGCTCAGCCTCGCCATCGGCCGCCGCGGCCAGAATGTCCGCCTCGCCTCACAGCTCACCCGCTGGGACGTGGACATCCTGACGGAAGCGGAGGAGTCCGAGCGTCGCCAGGAGGAATTCCGCAAGCGCACCGGCCTGTTCGTCGAGGGCCTGGACGTGGACGACGTGATCGCGGGCCTGCTCATCGCCGAGGGCTTCACCTCCATCGAGGACGTCATCGCCATCGACGACGAGGAACTCGCCGCCATCGAGGGCTTCGACGAATCCGTGGCCGTGGAGCTCAAGCGCCGCGCCCAGGCCTTCCTCGACAAGCGCGACGGCGAACTGGATGAGAAGCGCCGCGAACTGGGCGTGGTCGACGAAGTCGGCGAGCTCGGCGGCTTCACCCCCGCGATGATGGTCCAGCTCGGCGAAAAGGGCGTGAAGACCACCGAAGACCTGGCCGACCTCGCCTCGGACGAACTCATCGAGATCCTCGGGGAAGAGACCATCGACGAGGAGACGGCCAACGCCGTCATCATGGCCGCGCGCCAGGCCGCCGGCTGGTTCGGCGATGAGGCCGAGGCCCCGGCCGTGGTGGAGGGCGAGGGTGACGGAGCCCCAGCCTGACGAACCCCCCGTCGCGGAACCCGCGATCGAGCCCGAGGACGAGCCCGAGCGCGGCCCGATGCGCCGCTGCATCGTCACGCGGGAGAGTGCCGCCAAGGAGGCGATGATCCGCTTCGTCATCGCACCCGACCGCACGCTGGTCGCCGATCTCGCGGCCAAGCTGCCGGGCCGGGGTTTGTGGTTGAGCGCGCGAGCGGATGTGCTAGAACGCGCGCTGACACGCGGTGGGTTCACGAAGGCGGCGCGCGGTCCGATACAAATTTCCCCTGACCTGCGGCTGCAGATCGTGGATGGCCTCAAGGGGCGCATCCGCGATCATCTGGGCTTTGCGAGGCGGGCGGGGCAAGCGGTGACCGGCTTTCAGGCGGTGCGCGAATGGCTCCAGGCCGGTCGCGCGGCGCTCCTGGTCGAAGCCGCGGGAGGCAGTGCGGCAGAGCGCGAAAGATTGCTCGGCCGCCGTGATGTGCCAGTGGTGATGCCGCTGGTGGCGGTGGAACTGGGCGGGATATTCGGTCGCGCGCATGCCGTGCATGTGGCCCTTGCGCCGGGGGCATTGGCGGGGCGGGTCGAGCAGGACGCATTGCGTCTGGCGGGCTTCGTCACGACATAGGCGGACCATCGGGTCTGGCGCGTGGCGGATCTGCGTGACCCGCGCTTGCCGTGTGGTCCGCTCTGGGCTTACTTGCCGCGTTTCCGCGCGGGCTGAGTGAAGTCAGGTCGGGTGACGAATGGGACGACGCCGTGCGCAATGGGCGCTTCGGCGTGATGCTGACGAGGATTGGGTTCGGACGCCGAATGAGTGACCATAATGACCAGGACGCGGCCAAAAGCCGGCTGAGCCTTCGCCCCTCCGGGCGACTTGAGCTCGGCAAGACGGTGGATGCCGGCAGCGTCAAGCAAAGCTTTTCCCACGGTCGCTCGAAGATCGTTCAGGTGGAGCTTGTCAAAAAGCGTGTCGGCCCCGCGGCGCCCAGCGGCGGCCCGTCCCGCGCGAGCGGCGCCCCGCCGATGGCGAGTGGCGCCGCCGGCCCCGCCCCGGTCCTGCCGCGTACCGCCGGCCCCGCGCGTGCCGCCGGCCCCCGCGCCGCCGGACCCGCGCCCACGGCCGGGCGGCCGCTGACGCAAGGCGAGCAGGCCAACCGCCTGCGCGTGCTCGAGGAGCAGCGCCGGGTCGAGGCGCAGCGCGAACGTGACGCCCGCGCCCAGCAGGCGCTGATGGTCCGCTCCGCCGCCGAGGAAGCCGCCCGCCGCGCCGAAGATGACGCCCGCGAAGCCGAGGAGGCCGCCCAGCGCGCCGAAATCGCCGCACGCCAGGCCGAGCGCGACGCCGCCGCCGGCATCGTGGCCGAACCGCCGAAGCCCGCCGAAGCAGCACCGCCTGCGGGCGCCACACCTGCCGGTACCGCCCGTGCGGCACCGGCCGCCGCACCCGCGCGCCCCGGCACACCTGTGGCGCGCCGTCCGGATGCCCCCGGCAGCACCGCCGCGGACCGCCTGACGCTGAAGCCTCGCGCACCGACCGCCGAGGAAGAGGATGAGGGCCGCCGCCGCGCCGTCATCCGCCGCCCCGGCAGCCTGCCCGCGCTGCCCGCCAAGCGCGGACCCGCGCTCGCGACGGTGAAGAAAAGCCTGGCCGGCGGCGACCGCCGCGCCAGCGGGCGCGTGGACGTGCAGGCCGCCATCGAAGGCGATGACGACCGTAGCCGCTCCATCGCGTCGATGCGCCGTGCGCGCGACCGCGAGCGCCGCCAGCAGGAGCTGGCGCGTCTGCGGGCGGGGACCGAGAAGGTCGTCCGCGACGTCGTCATCCCCGAAGCCATCACGGTGCAGGAACTCGCGAACCGCATGGCCGCCCGCGGCGGCGAGGTGGTGAAGGCGCTGTTCCGCATGGGCGTCATGGCGACGCTCACGCAGTCCATCGATGCCGACACCGCCGAGCTTGTGGTTCAGGAATTCGGCCACCGCTCGAAGCGCATCGCGGAAAGCGACGTGGAAATCGGCCTCGAAGGCGAGACCGACATCGATAAGGACCTGGTCAGCCGGGCGCCCGTGGTCACGATCATGGGCCATGTCGACCACGGCAAGACCTCGCTGCTCGACGCGCTGCGAAAGGCGGATGTGGCCGCGCATGAGGCGGGCGGTATCACTCAGCACATCGGCGCCTACCAGGTCACCACGCCCACCGGCGACCGCGTGACCTTCATCGACACCCCCGGCCACGCGGCCTTCACTGCGATGCGTGCGCGCGGCGCCAGCGTGACCGACATCATCATTCTAGTCGTCGCAGCCGATGACGGCGTCATGCCGCAGACGATCGAGGCGATCAGCCACGCCAAGGCCGCCGGCGTGCCGCTGATCGTGGCCGTCAACAAGATCGACAAGCCCGGCGTGAAGCCCGAGAACGTGAAGCAGGAACTGCTGCAGCACGAGATCGTGGTCGAAAGCCTGGGCGGCGACACGCAGGAGATCGAGGTCTCCGCGACCAAGAAGATCAACCTCGACAAGCTGCTCGAAGCCATCTCGCTCCAGGCCGAGGTTCTCGACCTCAAGGCCAATCCGGACCGTGCGGCCGAGGGGACCGTGATCGAGAGCAAGCTCGACCGCGGCCGTGGTCCCGTCGCCACCGTGCTGGTCCAGAAAGGCACGCTGCGCCAGGGCGATATTGTCGTCGCCGGGTCCGAATGGGGCCGCGTGCGCGCGGTGATCAACGACAAGGGCGCGCAGGTCAAGGAAGCCGGGCCGTCCGCGCCCGTCGAAATCCTGGGCCTCTCGGGCGTGCCTTTGGCCGGCGAAAAATTCGTCGCCGTCGAAGATGAAGGCCGCGCCCGCGAGATCAGCGAGTTCCGCACCCGCTCGATCCGCGAGAAGAATTCCGCGGCCGTCAGCGCGGGTCGTGGCTCGCTCACCGACATGCTCGCCCGCATCCAGGCCGGCGCGCAGAAGGAAGTGGCCGTCGTCTCCAAGGCCGATGTGCAGGGCAGCGCGGAGGCGATCGCGGTTGTCCTCAGCAAGCAGGGCAACGAAGAAGTCCGCGTGCGGATGCTGCTCAACGGCGTTGGCCAGATCACGGAGAGCGACATCCAGCTGGCGAAAGCCTCGCAGGCCGTCATCATTGCCTTCAACGTCCGCGCCACCGCGCAGGCGCGTGAGCTGGCGAAGTCCGAAGGGATCGAGATCCGCTACTACTCGATCATCTACGAGGTCGCCGACGACATCGAGAAGCTGGTGCTCGGCAAGCTCTCGCCCGTGCAGCGCGAAAAGTTCCTGGGCTACGCGCAGATCCTGCAAGTCTTCGAGGTCAAGCGGCTGGGCAATATCGCCGGTTGCCGTATCACCGAAGGCGTGGTGCGCCGCGGGTGTGGCGTGCGGCTGCTGCGGGATGGTGTCGTCATCCACCAGGGCGAACTCTCCACGCTGAGGCGCTTCAAGGATGACGTGAAGGAAGTGGCCAACGGGTATGAGTGCGGCATGTCCTTCACGAACTACAATGACATCCGCGTCGATGATCAGATCGAGTGCTATGAGGTCGAGACGGTGGCGGGGACGCTGTAAGCAAGCACCGGG
>JBKJNV010000075.1:0-2871 GCA_046593435.1 Roseomonas sp. | reverse complement strand
GCCGCGACTTTGCGTGCCTGGGCGGCCGTCAGGCGCATGTAGGTGGGCTGGACCAGCATCTCGGTGATGTTCGCGCGCGCCGGCATGGTGGCGACGAACAGCGCCATGGCGGCGATGTCCTCAGGCTGGAGCAGGCGCTCCACGTCCTCTGCAGGGACCGGCTCGGGGCGGTTCTTCAGGATGTCGGTCGCGACCTCGCCCGGGCAGATGCAGCACGAACGGATGCCGTGGATGCCATTCTCCTGATTGATCGCCTGGCTGAGCGCGACATAGCCGGTCTTGGCCGCCGTGTAGCCGGGCCCCGACAGGAAGGAAACGTTCTTCCCCGCCATCGACGCGATCTGGATGATCAGGCCGCCGCCCTTGGCGCGCATCAGCGGCAGCACCGCGACCGAGGTCTGGAAGGGTGCGGTCAGGTTGCCGTCGATCAGGGTGCGGATCGCCTCGGGCGTCAGCTGGTGCAGGTAGCGGCGCGGCAGGTTGGTGCCGGCGTTATTCACCAGAATGTCTGGTCCGCCCCATTCGGACTGCACGCGCGCCGCCGCAGCGGTGACCGCTGCGGCATCCGTCAGGTCGCAGGGCAGCACATGCGCGTTGGCGCCGATCAGTGCCGCGGTCTCTTCCAGCTTTTCGCGCCGACGGCCGGTGAGGATGACGCGCGCGCCCTCTGCGGCGAAGGACTGCGCCACCGCGCGACCGATGCCGGTGCCGGCGCCGGTGACCCAGGCGGTTTTGCCTTCGAGCTTTTTCATGGGGGGACGTCCTTTGATGGAAAAAGGGCGGGGGAAAAAATTTCCCCGGACCCCATTCTCTTATTTTTATCTATTGGTGCTGGTTGTGCACCCAGCACCAGAAATCAAAAATAAAAGAAGAGGGGTTTGGGGGGAATTCTTTCCCCCCATGCTGTCGTCAGAGCACCTTATCCGTCGCCGGATCAATGATGTGCATCTGATCCATATCGGCGGCGAGCACGATGGGGACGCCGACGCTCACCGGGCAGGTCGGGTCCAGGCGCGCGCTGATCTCGTGGCCGTCCATCCAGAAGTGGACCAGCGTCTCCATGCCCATCGGCTCGATCACTTCGGGGATGGCCGGGAAATCGGCGATGTTGCGCTTGTCGGTGGGCTTCTTGTCGGTCAGGTGCTCGGGGCGGAGGCCGACCAGGATGGGGCGGCCGACGAAAGGAGCGTAGCGCGCAGCGCGATGTTCGGGCACCGGCAGCGCGGTGCCGTTGGGCAGGACCACACGCAAGCCATGCGCATCGCCTTCCAGCCGCGCGGGGGAGAAATTCATCGCCGGCGAGCCGATGAAGCCGGCCACGAAGCGTGTTGCGGGGTGGTGGTACAGCTCCTGCGGCGGGCCGACCTGCTCGATCACGCCGTGGTTCATGACCACCACGCGGTCGGCGAGCGTCATCGCCTCAATCTGATCGTGGGTCACGTAAACGGTGGTGGTCTTGACCGTCTGGTGCACCTTCTTGATCTCGGTGCGCATCTGCACGCGCAGCTTGGCGTCGAGGTTCGACAGCGGCTCGTCGAACAGGAACACCTTGGGGTCGCGCACGATGGCGCGGCCCATGGCCACGCGCTGCCGCTGGCCGCCGGACAGCGCCTTGGGCTTGCGGTCGAGCAGCATCCCGATGTCGAGGATGCGCGCGGCTTCATCCACGCGGCGCTTGATCTCGGCCTTGGGGAATTTCCGCAACGTCAGGCCAAAGGCCATGTTGTCGAAGACCGACATGTGCGGATACAGCGCGTAGTTCTGGAACACCATCGCGATGTCGCGGTCGCGCGGCGGGATGTCGTTGACCAGCGTGCCGCCGATGGCGATGTCGCCGGAGGTGATCTCCTCCAGCCCCGCGATCATGCGCAGCGTGGTGGACTTGCCGCAGCCCGACGGGCCGACGAGGACCACGAATTCATGGTCCGCGATTTCCAGGTCGATGCCTTTGACGGCCTGGACGCCGCCCTCATAGGCCTTGACGAGCTTGCGCAGGGATACCTGTGCCATTGCGATTCAACCCTTCGTCGCGCCGGCGGTGAGGCCAGCGATGTAGTAGTCCATGAGGAAGGCGTAGAGGATCACCGGCGGCAGGGCAGCCAGCAGCGCGCCCGCCATGATCTGACCCCAGGCGTAGGTATCACCCCGCACCAGCTGCGAGACGACGCCGATGGTCAGCGGCATCTGGTCGGGCGTGGTGACGAAGGCCGTGGGATAGACGAAGGCGGCCCAGCTGACGGTGAAGGCGAAGATGGTCGCCGCGATGATCCCCGGCATGGCAACGGGGATGAATATCTTGAGCAGCATCTGCGGCCAGGTGGCGCCATCGATCAGCGCAGCCTCGTCGAGTTCCTTCGGAATAGAAGCGAAGTAGCCGATCATGATCCAGGTGCAAAAGGGAACCGTCAGTGTCGGGTAGACCAGAACCAGACCCCAGATCGAGTTGAGCAGGCCCAGCCCACCGACGATTTGATAAAGCGGGATGAACAGCAGCGTATCGGGCACCAGGTAGGTGAGGAAGACGCCGGTCGCCAGGAATTGGCTGCCCCAGAAGCGCATCCGGGCCAGTGCGAAGGCGGCGAGGATCGAAATCACCATGGTGATGGCGACGACGCAGACGGTGATTATGGCGCTGTTCAAGAAAAAGCGCAGGAAGTTCGCGTTGGTCAGAAGCACCTGGTAGTTCTCGAGCGTCGGCGAAGTGACGCCCCAGGGATTGCCCGTCATGTTGGCGATTTCGGCGCTGGTCTTCAGGCTCGTCATGAACATGTAGACAGGCGGCGCCAGGAAGATGATCGCGGCGAAGATCAGCGAAACATAGGCGATCCACAGTGCCCAGCGGCGCTCCGCGTGCAGGCTGCCGGCCTTGGA
>JBKJNV010000599.1:0-8252 GCA_046593435.1 Roseomonas sp. | reverse complement strand
CATGGGGGCGGGCGTGGGCGAGGGCATCGTCACCGCCGCGCGGCTTGCCGTGCTGCAGGATGCGCCGCTGATCGTGTTCACCGCATCAGGCGGCGCACGCATGCAGGAAGGCGCGGTGAGCCTGATGCAGATGCCGCGCACGGTCATCGCGACGCGGCTGGTGAAGGAGGCGGGGCTGCCCTTCATCGTCGTCATGTGCGACCCGACGACGGGCGGCGTGACCGCCAGCTTCGCCATGCTGGGCGATATCCAGATCGCCGAGCCTGGCGCGCTGATCGGCTTCGCCGGAGCGCGGGTCATCGAGCAGACGGTGCGCGAGAAGCTGCCCGAGGGCTTCCAGCGCGCCGAATACCTGCTCGAACATGGCATCCTCGACCTGGTGGTGGCGCGGGGCGAGATGCGCGCGACGCTCGCGCGGATCATCGGGCTGCTGCGCGTGCCGCTCATCGTGCCGCCTGAGCCGGAGCCGGTGGCCGCGCCGATGATCGCGCTGCCGCCCCCGGAACCCGCCGCGAACAGCTGACGCGCCGCCATGAACCAGGGCCGCAGCGAAGCCATTCTGGAGCGTCTGCACGCGCTGCATCCCAAGCTGATCGATCTCAGCCTGGATCGGATGTGGGGCGTGCTCGCCGCCCTCGGTCACCCGGAGCGGCGGCTGCCGCCGGTAATCCATGTCGCGGGCACCAATGGCAAGGGCAGCACCTGCGCTTTCCTGCGCGCTATCGCCGAGGCTGCCGGGCTGCGCGTGCATGTGTTCACCTCTCCGCATCTGGTGCGCTTTGCCGAACGCATCCGCCTCGCCGGCGAATTGGTGAGTGAGACAGCGTTGACCGACGCCTTCGAGCTGGCCGAGCGGGTCAATGCCGGCGCGCCGATCACCGTCTTCGAGATCACCACGGCGGCCGCCTTCCACCTGTTCGCAAGCGTGCCCGCGGATCTGCTGATCCTGGAGGTCGGCCTGGGCGGGCGCTACGACGCGACGAATGTGGTCGCCTCCCCCGTGCTGACCGCGATCACCAGCCTGTCGATGGACCACATGGAATTCCTGGGCGACACGCTCGCTGCCATCGCCTTCGAGAAGGCGGGGATCATCAAGCCCGGCGTGCCCTGCGCGACCGCGCTGCACGCGCCCGAAGCCGCCGCCGTGGTCGCCGAGGTCGCAGCCGCGCAGGCCGCGCCCTTGTTGGCACGTGGCGCGGCGTGGACCAGCGCCGCACAGGCGGGCGGGATGTCCTACCGCGATGCGCGCGGCGTGCTGGACCTGCCCGCACCCGCGCTGCCCGGACCGCACCAGATCGAGAATGCCGGCATTGCCATCGCGGCGCTGCGCGCCTGGAACCCGCCCTGGCTCACCGAGGCCGCGATCGCGCGCGGTCTTGCCACCGCCAACTGGCCGGCGCGGCTGCAACGGCTGGATGGTGCCTTGGCGCGGCTGCTGCCGGCAGGGTGGGAGTTGTGGCTGGATGGCGGGCACAATGCCGGGGCGGGGCAGGCGCTGGCCGCCCACTTGCCCGCCTGGGGCGACCGGCCGCTGCACCTGCTGATCGGCATGAAGAAGGGCAAGGCGAGCGCGGAATTCCTCCGCCCGCTGCTGGGCCTGGCGGACGCCATCCACGCGGTCGCCGAGCCCGGCCAGCATCTGGCCATGCCGGTGGAGGATATCGTCGCCGCGTCGCGCGGCGTGGCGCGGCCGGGGCCGCGCGTGGCCGATGCGCTCGCGCGGATGTCCGGTCCGCCGGGGCGCGCGCTGATCTGCGGCAGCCTCTATCTGGCCGGCGAAGTGCTGAAGGCGGATGCGCGAACGGAACCCCTGGCGCTCGCCTGAAGCCGCCCCGTAGGCTCCCCGTCGCGGCACGAGGAGGTGGCCTTATGCAAACCCGACCCACACTGCCGGTTGCGCGGCGCGCCATGTTGGCGCTGCCCGGCGCGATCCTGGCCGCACGGATCGCGCCAGCTGCTGCGCGAGATGCTGCGCTGCACGACCTCATGCCGATGTTCTGGGCGGTGTTCGACCGGCACGCGACGGCCATGGCGGATGCCCGCGCCCTTGCCATCCGGGACGAATTCTTTTTGCCACACATCGCGGCGTATCGGGCGGCGGGAATAGGGCGGGTCGACCTCGGCCATTGGTTGGGCAGCTTCACGCCGATGGCGCCTGCGGTGCGGCGCCTGTCGCTGGCGTTCCCTGCGCTGTGGCGCGCGCATGAAGCGCGGTTTGCCGAGGCGCTGCCGGATATCGCGCCGGCGCCGGTCGTGGTGCTGCCCTCCTTCCACTGGTTCGATGCACGGGTCCGGGTCATCCAAGGGGGGCCGGCGTTGTTCGTGGGCCTGGACGGCGTGGTGCGCATCCATGGCGAGGCGCCAGCCCTCGCCATCCTGCTCGACCACGAATCCTTCCATCTCTATCACCATCAGGTGAATGCCTCCCTGGTCTTGCCTGGCGGTGACCCGCTCTGGCTTGGCATTTGGAAGGAAGGGTTGGCGGTGCATGCCTGCGCGGTGCTGCACCCCGGCGCCTCGCGCCAGGATGTGCTGCTGGGCGATGCGGCGCTGGCAGCGATCGACGGCGTCCTGCTGCGTCGCATCGCGCGCGAGGTGCTGCCAAGGCTCGGTGCCACGGTGGGTGAAGCGCGCGACCGCTATCTCAGCTACGGCTATGTGGGCGACATCCCCGCACGCAGCGGATACGCGCTGGGCTTCGCTGTCGCCGCGCGGGTGGCGGCGGAACGCGCACTCGGCCTGCCGGCGCTGGCGCGGCTGCCAGTCACCGAGGCGGAGGCGCTGCTGCGCGAGGCCCTGGCCGCAATCGCCGCCTGAGTCCGTCTCGCGGCGCTGCGCGTGCGCGTGTATCCTCGCCCCTGAAGGACACAGGAGTGCGGCATGGCGGTCTGGGTGCGGTACCGGCGCGGCGATGCGGAAGGCTTCGGCATTCTCGACGGCGCGACCATCGCCGTCCATACGGGGGACATCTTCGCGGATGCCGTGCCGACCGGCGAGGACGTGCTGCTGGCGGCCGTCACGCTGCTCGCGCCGCTGCGGCCCGGGCGCTTCATCGGGCTGTGGAACAATTTTCACGAGGCGGCGGCGAAGAACGGCCTGGCCACGCCCACCGTCCCCCTGTGGTTCCTGAAGAACCCCGGCTGCGTCGTGGGGCCAGAGGCCACCATCCGCCCGCCCGCCACCTACACGGGCCGCACGGTCTATGAAGGCGAGCTGGGCGTGGTGATCGGGGCGCGCTGCGCGGGCGTGGATGTGGCGCAAGCCGAGCGCGCCATCTTTGGCTACACCTGCATCAACGACGTCACCGCGCTCGATCTGCTGAACGAGGACCCGTCCTTCCCGCAATGGGCGCGGGCCAAGGGCTGCGATACCTTCGGACCGATCGGTCCGGCCATCGCGGCGACACTCGACTGGCGGACCGCGCGCGTGCGCACGGCGCTGAATGGCCGCGTGCGGCAGGATTATCCGCTGGCCGACATGATCATCCCGCCCGCGCGCATCATCGCGCTGATCTCGCGCGAGATGACGCTGGAGCCCGGCGACGTCATCGCCTGTGGTACCTCGCTGGGTGCGATGTCGATGAAGCCGGGGATGGTGGTGGAAATCACGATCGAGGGCATCGGCACGCTGCGCAACACCTTCGCGGCGACCGCGAGCGACACGGCGGCCTGATCGAGGCCGCCGACCGTCGCCTCAATAGCAGCCCACACTCCGTGCGCGCGCACGCACCAGCGCGAGCACTGTCGCGCAGGTGGGTGCCTGGAGTCCGGTGAGTTCGGCGAGTTCCACGATCACGCCGAGCAGCGCGTCGATCTCCATCGGCCGCCCGCGCTCGAGGTCCTGCAGCATCGAGGTCTTGTGCGCGCCGACTTCCGCCGCACCCGCGATGCGCTTGTCCACGTCGATCGCGAAGCGGATGCCCAGCGCCTCGCCGATCGCCTGCGCCTCCAGCATCATCGCGCGCGCTACGCCGCGCTGGCCGGCATCGGCGGTGAGCACGTCGAGCGTGGCACCGGTGAGCGCGCTGATCGGGTTGAAGGCGAGGTTGCCCCAGAGCTTGACCCACAGCTCGTCGCGGATTTTGGGGCGCACCGGGGCCTTGAAGCCCGCGGCGATCAGCGCCTCGGACAGGGCTGCGATGCGCGGGGTGCGGCTGCCATCGGGCTCGCCGAGCGTGAAGCGGTCGCCGTAGGAATGGTCGATGATCCCCGGTTCGGGCACTTCGGCGGCGGGGTAGACGATGCAGCCGATGGTACGCTCGGGGGGCAACTGCGACCACACCGCGCCGTCCGGGTCCACGCTGCGCAGCCGGTGGCCCTCATGCGGGCCGGGATGGGCGTGGAAGTACCACCACGGGATGCCGTTGACGGCGGAGACGATGGTCGTCTCCGGCCCGATCAGCGGCGCGATCTGCGCGGCGGCTTTCGGCAGCGCATTCGCCTTGAGCGTGACCAGGACAAAATCCTGCGGCCCCGCCTCGGCGGCGGTCGCGACGCAGCGCGGATGGGTGACGATCTCCTGGCCATCGGAGCGCAGCGTGAGGCCATTGGCCTGCATCGCCGCCAGATGCGGGCCGCGCGCGATGACAGTGACGTCCACATCGCCGCGCGCTGAGAGCTTCGCAGCCATCAACCCGCCGATGGCGCCGGCGCCGAACACACAGAGCTTCATGCCGTGATGCCCAGCTTCTCGGCGAGGCCGATGCGCATCAGCTTGCCTGTCGCACCCTTCGGGATTTCGGCCAGAAAGACGATTTTCCTCGGCACCTTGAAATCGGCCAGGTGCTTCGCGGCGAAGTCGCGCAGCTCGCGCTCGGTGCAGGCATGGCCGTCGCGCAGGACAATGGCCGCGCCGACCTCTTCGCCCAGCTTGTCATGCGGGATCGCGAAGGTCAGGCACTGCGCCACGCCGGGATGGTCGCTGAGAATGCCATCGACCTCGAGCGGGGACACCTTCTCGCCGCCACGGTTGATGAGTTCCTTCAGCCGCCCGGTCAGCAGCAGGAAGCCATCCTCATCGAGCAGTCCCTGGTCGCCGGTGCGGAACCAGCCATGGGTGAAGGCCTTCGCATTCGCCTCCGGGTTCGCCTCATAGCCGAGCGTCACGTTGGGGCCGCGGATCACCACCTCCCCGATCTCGCCCTGTGGCAGCAGCGTGCCGTCATCATCCATGATGCCAAGCTCCGGCCCGGCGGCGATCCCGACGAGGCCCGGCTTGCGCGGCCCCGCCAGCGGGTTGGACGCCATCTGGTGCGCGGCTTCGGTCATGCCGTAGCTCTCGACCAGGGGGCATCCAAACGTCTCCTCCAGCTGGCGCATCACGGGCCCCGGGAGCGAGGCGGAGGACGAGCGGATGAAGCGCAGCCGCCGCCGCGCGATGGTCTCGGCATTGCGCGGTGCGCGTGCGAGGATGGTCTGGTGCATGGTGGGAACCGCTGTGTACCAGCTGGGCGCTTCTTCATCGAGGAGGCGGAAGAATTTCAGCGCGTCGAAGCCCGGCGTGCAGACCACCGCGCCCCCGGCGGCGACCGAGGACAGCACCGCCGCGATCAGCCCATGGATGTGGAACAGCGGCATCACGTTCAGGCAGGCATCGGTGGGCGATAGCGCAAGTGTGGCGCCGATATGTCGCGCCGAGGCCGCGATGTTCGCCTGCGTCAGCGGCACGATTTTGGGCCTCGCCGTGGTGCCGGAGGTGTGCAGCACCAGCGCGACGTCGCCGGGTTCGGCCGCGCCGGGCAGGGCCGCTGTCCCAGGCGTACCACCGGCGAGGGTGAAGGCCCCGGCCTCATCCCCCGGCGCGAGTTCCACGATCGGCACGCCCAACCGCGCCGCGGCCTCGCGCGCCGGCGTCTCGTGCCCGGCGGCCACGATCAGGGCACGCGCCTTGAGGTCCGCGATGTAGAATTCGAACTCCTCGCCCCGGTAGCCGGGGTTGAGCGGCGCGGTGGTGGCATGGGCCGCGATGGCGAGGAAGGCGGTCGCCATCTCCGGCCCGTTCGGCAGCACGATGGCCACGCGGTCCTGCCGGCCAATGCCATGCGCGTTCAGCCATTCGCCGGTGGAGGCGACCAATGCGCGCAGCCCGGCATAGGTGAGCGCAGGGCGGCCTTCGGGGGCGCGGATGGCGGCGGCATCGGCGGTGCCGGCGGCAAGCAGCGTGGTCACGGTGGTGGCTTGCATATGCGGATGTTCCTCGGGCCTTTGGCGGATCATCGCGCAAACCGGGGCATGCGCAAGGTGGGAGCGGGGCCGCGCCGGTGCGGAGGCCCGGATCAAGATGCCGGCCCGAAGGCGATGCTGGGCGGTATGCCGCCGTGGATGCTGATTTCACGAATGGGTGTGCCCGGCACCCAGGCCGCGATGGGGCGGTAATCGCCGAAGCTGCGCAGGCGGCGGCGATCCGGCGCGCTGCGGTCGATATGGCCGTTGTTGAAGGCGCAGAAGCGCAGCGCGCAGCCGGCCGCGATCAGCGCCGCCGTGGGAAAGGCGATGACGGCCTGGTCGCGCCCCGGCTCGGCGCGCATCAGGTGCTGCGCATCGGTGCGGCGGACGCACAGGAATGCGTGGGCGCTGATGAAGCGGCGCCATTCCGCAACGTCGATGGCGGGGTCCAGGCGTGAGCGGAGCGCGGCGTCGGGCATTCCCTGGCGACGCAGCGCGGCGCGCCCAAGCGGTGTCTCCAGGCTGCGCCAGGCCAGGCGGTTGGCGCCGAGGTCGCCATCGGCGCCGAGCCACGCACACAGGCGCTCGGCCGACATCAGCCCATGGCGGGCAATGCCCGGCAGCGCGACCCGGTCGGTGACGTGGAACAGCACCGGGAAGCGGGCGGCGAAGGGGATTGTCATGGCAGGTTTCCCGGGCACATCGGCGGGGCATGCCCTATGGCTGGACCATGCCGCACACCCGCACCGCCTTGGCCGTCATCGCCGCTGGCCTGCCTGCGGCGCGCCCTGAGGCGGTGAGGCCTGCGTTCAGGACGCTGGCTCGGGCTGGGTCGCGTTGGGGAAGAATAGCTGCTCGCCGCCGATGCGGTAGCGGGCGATGGCGGCCTGGCCGGATGGGCCGACGATCCAGTTAATGAAGCGCTGCGCATCGGCGGCCTGCACATGCGGGTGGCGTTGCGGGTCGACCCGCATGACGCCGTACTGGTTGAACAGCCGCGCATCTCCCTCGACCAGAATGCGCAGATCCTGGCGGTTGCGGAAGGCGAGCCAGGTGCCGCGATCGGCCAGCACATAGGCCCCCTGCGCCGCAGCGGTGTTGAGCGCCGGACCCATCCCCTGGCCAATCTCCCGGTACCAGGCGCCGCGCCCGGCCACGGGGTCCACCCCGGCGTGTTGCCACAGGCGCAGCTCCGCCGCATGGGTGCCCGACCGGTCCCCGCGTGAGATGAAGGGCGTGCGTGCTGCGGCGATCCGGCGCAGCGCCGCGTTCGTGTCGCGCATCCCAGCGATGCCGGCCGGATCGCCCGCCGGGCCGATGAGGACAAAGTCATTGAACATCAGGTGCAGCCGAGGCCCGCCAAAGCCCTCGGCCACGAAGCGTTCCTCCGCCGCGCGGTCATGCACGAAGACCAGGTCCGCATCGCCGCGCCGTCCGACATCGAGTGCCTGCCCGGTGCCGAGTGCGACCACGCGCACCGCGATGCCCGTCTGTCGCGTGAAGATCGGCAGCAGGTGGCCGAACAGGCCGGATTGCTCCGTGCTGGTCGTACTGGCGATGGTGATGCGGTGCTCCTGCGCGGCGGCCGGCAGCGCCAGCAGGATGAGAAGTGCCCAGGCAAGGCGGCGGCGGGTCATGGCGGCTTCACCACACCAGCGCGCCGGCTAGGAAGGCGGCGGCCTCGGGGGTGGCGGGGTTGGCGAAGAACCGCGCGGCGGGGGCCTGTTCCAGCAGTCGGCCGCGATGGAGGAACAGCGCCTCCCCGGCCAGTCGGCGCGCCTGTCCCAGGTCATGCGTCGTCATCACGATCTTGGTCCCGCCTGCGGCAAGGCGTGTGATGATCGACTCGACCGCTTGAGTCGCGCCGGGGTCGAGGCTGGCGCAGGGCTCGTCGAGGAACAGGATTTCCGGCCGCAGCGCGGCGGCGCGCCCGATCGCCAGTCGCTGCTGCTCACCGCCGGACAGGCTGCGCGCGGGGCGATCGGCGAGTGAGTCGAGGCCCACAAGATCGAGCGCGGCGCGGGCGCGGGTCAGACGCTCGGCGCGCGGCACGCCGGCGACGGCCAGCGGATAGGCGGCGTTGGCCAG
>JBKJNV010000523.1:0-3598 GCA_046593435.1 Roseomonas sp. | reverse complement strand
TCTCGGCCGGTGCGGCGGGCGCGGCCCGTGCGGCGGTCTCGGCCCGTGCGGCGGGCGCGGCCCGTGCGACGGGCTTGCCGCCGCGGCCGAACAAATCGTTCATGCTACGTTCCTGTTATGCGCGATGTCGCATGATCCGCCGCCGCACGTCAATCCGCGTGTCAATCGAGTGCAGCGATCGCTTCGACTTCGATCAGCAGCGAGGGCAGCACCAGCGCACTGATCCCGATCATGGTGCTGGCCGGGTAGGGCCCTTCGCCCAAATACTTCATCCGCACCCGCCGCACGATGGCGGCCTTCTCCGGCGTCAGATCCACCACATACGTGACCATCTTGAACACCTTGGTGAAATCCGCCCCGGCCGCGGCGAGGCAGGCCGCAAGGTTCGCATAAACCTGCTCCGCCTGCGCGGCGAGGTCGCCCTCGCCCACCACCTTGCCCTCGGCGTTCAGGGCGACCTGCCCCGCGATATGCGCCTGGCGCCCTTGCGTCAGCGCCACATGCGCGTAACCGGTGGGCCGCGCCAGGCTGGGCGGGTTGATGCGGGTCATGGCGGGCTCCTATCGGGTGCGAGTCGCGCCAGGGCGCCCCTGGCCGATGCCCTCATAGGCACTGCCGCATCACGTGGCGAGTTCAAAACCCGAGACGGCGGAGGTCTCGGCCAGCGCGACGCTTTCGGCGAAATTGTCCCGCCGCGTCAGGTTCGTGGCGGCCAGCGTGCGGATCGGGCTCGCGTTCCGCTCCGCGGCCTGGGCGGCGCGCTCGGGAATCTGGAAGGCGCCGGCCGGGGCATAGCCGCGCACCCGCCCGCCGCTCTCAACCGCCGCAAAGCCCGAGGCCGCAGGCCGGACAGCCACACCCTCACCGGCGCCGACGCGGCCCACTTCCGGCGCGCCGACATCGGGGCGCAGACGCAGCACCACGGTGGCCGAGGCGACCACCGGCCGCGCCTGGTTCCCCCGGCTATTCTGGCGGGGCAGGGTGGCGGTCACACCCGGTGCCTCCTGCTCCAGCGCGGCGTTGCGTGCCGCGGCCTGGCGGTCGAGTTCAGCAACCACGGCGCGCGCGCGGTCCAGGTCCGCGCGCAGCCGCGCCCGGAGTGCGGCCATCCGCGCTTCGGACTGCGCCCGTGGCACGCGCCCGGCGGCGAGGTCCGCCCGCACCGTGCGCGCTTCGATCCAGCGGCAGTACAGCAGGCTGTCGAACGCGATCTGGAGGCTGTCCAGCTCGCCATTCTCGCGCGCCAGCGCGGTTTGCAGGTTCACCTCCGTCGTGCGCGGGCGCTGGGGGACCGGCAGCATCCACCAGCGTGGCCGCGTCGGGCGGACGAAGGCATCGGTGGCCCCCGAATAACTCGAAAGCTGTGCCGGGCACCCCTCCCGCGCGTCGGGTGCGAGGCCGCCAGGGCGAACGCAGCCGGCCAGGAGCAGCGCGGTGCCAAAAAACAGAAGGGGACGGTGCATGGCCGTAGCATGGGCGACGGGCGCGGCAGGGGCAAGGAAACAGGACCGGGCGGCCGCGAATTTCTCGCCCGTGACATGAAGGGACGGAGCGCGGGTTCAGCTCTCGCCGGCCGCGCGTCCGGTGGCGTGACGCCAATGGTGCCACAGCAGCCGCGCGGCGAGCGACCGCCAGGGCGCCCAATCCTCGGCCATCAGCACCAAAGCCCGCGGCGTCGGCCGCACATCCATCCCGCGCAGATGCGCAAGCCCCGCCGCAAGCGCGACATCGCCGGGCGGAAATATATCGGGTCGCTGCAAGCCGAACAGCAGATGCACCGAAGCACTCCAGGGCCCCAGACCGGGGATCGCCGCGATCGCCGCAATCGCCGCCGCATCCCCCATCCGCGCCACCGCATCCAGATCAAGCCGACGGGTCGCGCAAGCCTCCGCCAGCGCACGCACATGCGCCACCTTCGGCCGCGACAATCCCGCTGCCCGCAGCGTCGCCTCATCAAGCATCAGCAGCCCCGCCGGGTCGAGCGCACCCGGCAACGCCGATAGCCGGCCCCAGATCGCACCGGCCGCGGCATTGGAGATCATCTGGCCGCAGATCGCGCGCAGCAGGCCCGCAAAGCCGGGGTCGCGTTGCCGCCACGGCAAAGGCCCCGCGAGGGGCCGGATGCGCGCAAGATCGCCATGCGCTGCTTCCAGCGCTCGCAAACCATCTTCAGCCCAAGGGGGGAGGGGGGGCGGCGGGGCATCCAAGGGGGAGGAGGATGGCCCCGCCGCCATAGTACGCCGGGCGCCCGGAGGGGAGTTGGGCGACGCCGGTGGTGACAAGCAAATGGGGCGCTTCAACGCATTCTCCAAGCCACGGAATGGTCGCACACGGAAACGCTACGCAACGGTTTGGCCCGCAGCAACGTGGCGTTACAAGACAGGGCTGTAACCGCGCTGATCCAAGCTATTGTAACAGCCATGGACGCAACACCCCACATCCTCGTCGTCGATGATGACCGCGAGATCCGCGAATTGCTCGGCAAATTCCTCGAACGCCAGGGCATGCGCGTGACCGTCGCGCGCGACGCGCGCGAGGCCCGCCGCCTCTGGCCGCTGGGGCGCTATCATCTGGTGGTGCTGGACCTGATGATGCCCGGCGAACCGGGCCTGGATCTCGCGCGATGGCTGCGCACGCAATCCGATGTGCCCATCGTCATCCTCACCGCCATGGGCGAGGAGACGGACCGCATCATCGGCCTCGAACTCGGCGCCGATGACTACGTCCCAAAACCCTTCAATCCGCGCGAACTGCACGCGCGCATCCGCGCCGTCCTGCGCCGTGCCCCCGGTGGCGGCGAAGGCCGGCCGAAAGAACCACCCGCGCGCGCCATCACCTTCGCCGGCTGGGTGCTGGAACCCGCCCGCCGCCGCCTGCTCAACCCCCAAGGCACCGAAATTCCGCTCACGGGCGGCGAGTATGAGCTGCTGCTGGTGCTGCTGGACCGCTCCAACCGCGTGCTCACGCGCGACATGCTGATGGACCTGCTGCACAACCGCCAGGCTGGCCCCTTCGACCGCGCGATCGACGTCGCCGTCTCCCGCCTCCGCCGCAAGCTCGAGGATGACGGCCGCAACCCCTCGGTCATCAAGACAGTGCGTGGTGGCGGCTACGTTTTGTCGGCCGATGTCGTGAAGACGTGACGCGGATCGCGCTGTCCCATCGCGCCCGGCGCGCTGTTGCGCGCCGCGAGCCCGAACGGGCGAACGCCGGCAGTCCGGCGAGGCAAGCGGCTGGAGGCCGCGCCCGGCGCCTGAGGTCGCCACATGACGGCGCCTTCGCGCGCCGCGAGCCCGAATGGGCGAACGCCGCTGGTGCGGCGAGCCTAGCGGCGGTACGCCGCGCGTCACGCCAGAGGCGTGCCCTCGGCACGTTACGCCAGAGGGTACACAAACGGCGCGCTGTTGCGCGCCGCGAGCCCGAATGGGCGAACGCCGGCAGTCCGGCGAGCCAAGCGGCCGGAGGCCGCTCGTCACGCCGAAGGCGTGCCTTGGGCACGACGCGCCAGAGGCCGAAATATAACCGCAGCGGTCCTTGAAAAGGCCCGCTGCCATGACCCTCCTCCCGCGTAGCCTCGGCGGCCGCACCGCGCTGGTGC
>JBKJNV010000185.1:0-2727 GCA_046593435.1 Roseomonas sp. | reverse complement strand
GGCGTGAGGTTCACCACACGGTCGATCATGGAGAAGTATTCGAGCAGCATGGAAGCTGGACCTCAGGCGGCCTTCGCCGCGACCAGTTCTTCGACGCGCGTGGCGAGGTTCTTCATGACGAAGTACTTCTCCGGCGGGGCGGTGCCGGCATTGACTTCCTGCGTCCAGGACTCGACCGGCACCTTGATGCCGAAGGCCTTGTCGATGGCGAAGACGATGTCGAGGAAGTCCAGGCTGTCGATGCCGAGATCATTGATCACGTGGCTGTCCGGCGTGATGGCGTCACGCTTGACCTCGCTGTTTTCAGCGATCATGTCGGCAATACGTTCGAACGCCGAGGCCATGTGGCGCGCCTCCGGTCTGGGGGTGTCGGGGTAGGATTGCGCGGTCCATGCCCCGAAGCGCGGGGTTTTGCAAGCGCTTGGGGCGGGGTGGTGGGGCGCGCCCTGTGCGGGTGCGGGGCATGCGGGCGGTCGGAATCGAACCGACACTCCTTTCGGAACCGGATTTTGAGTCCGGCGCGTCTACCAGTTCCACCACGCCCGCAGAGCGAACAAACGTCTAGCGCGGGAGGTGCTCGGAGGCCAAGGGGCCTTGCGGGCGGATGGCCGCACCTTCGGCGGTGAGCGGACGGCCATCGAGGGCGGCGATTCGCAGCAGCGCTATGGCATGCGCGCCGCGGCCGCTGCGCATCCGGCCCTGCTCCGCGCCCTCGGCGTCCAGGATGGCGGTGCCGGGCGGCGGCAGGGTGCCCTCGACCGCGACGGGGACCAGCCGGCGCTTGAGCAGGCCACGGTAGCGGGTGCGTGCCGTCAGCTCCTGGCCCATGTAGCAGCCCTTGGTCCAGGAGATGCCGTCCAGCGCATCGAAGCCGGCTTCGAGCAGCACGGTCTGGCCGGGCTCCATGTCGGCCGCCTCGGGCAGGCCGAGGGCCAGGCGGTGGGCGTCCCAATCCTCGGGTCCGGCATCGGTGGCGATGGGTGCGGTTGCCAGGATGCGCAGCCCCGCCTCGGCGGTGCGCGGGTCGGGGGCGGCGGTGGTGCCCTCGGGCGCGGTCGCACCGCCCCAGGCGGCATGGCCCCAGGTGGCATAGACGGCGAATTCGGGGGCGACCCGCAGCGCCACACGGGCGCGCAGCCGGAACCGGACCAGGCGCTGCACCAGGGCCTCGGCCTCGGCCGCCTCGGTGTCCAGCAGCAGGCGCTCGCCATCGGAGAGGATGAAGAAATCGGCCAGCCACTTGCCTTGCGGCGTCAGCAGCGCGGCAAAGACAGCGCGGCCGGGGGCGGCCAGCGTCACATCATGCGAGACGAGGCCCTGGAGGAAGGTGACGCGGTCTTCCCCACTGACCTCGATAACGGCGCGATTCTGTAGGTGGGCAATCGACATGGAGAGGCATGTGAGCCCTCGGGCGGCCCGCTGCAACTGCCCAAGCCCGCCCGCCCATGCTAAGCGCGCAAGCGTGCGCATTCTGTTCATCTCCTCCACCCGGATCGGCGACGCGGTGCTGTCCACGGCGCTGCTGGACCATCTGCTGCGCGCCCATCCGGAGGCGCGGTTCACCATCGCCTGCGGCGCGGTGGCCGAAGGTGTCTTCGCGCGCATGCCGCGCCGCGACCGCACCATCACCCTCGTGAAGCAGCCCTATGGGCGGCACTGGCTGGGGCTGTGGCGGCAGGTGGCCTTCACCTGGTGGGATTTGGTGGTGGATCTGCGCGCCTCGGCGCTGGCCTTCCTGGTGCCGACCGGGCAGCGCTTCATTGCCCGCGGCGGGCGTCATCCCGGGCATCGGCTGGGGCATCTGGCGGCGCTGCTGCGGATCGACCCGCCGCCGCGCCCGGTGGCGTGGTTCGCGGATGAGGATGCTGGCCGAGCGGCCGCGCTGGTACCCCCGGGGATGCCATTCATCGTGCTCGGCCCCTCGGCCAATTGGGACAACAAGGTCTGGCCGGCGCAGCATTTCGTGGCGCTGTTCCGTGCGCTGACCGGGCCGGGTGGGGCGATGCCGGGGGCGCGTTGTGTCGTGCTCGCGGGGCCTGGGGCACAGGAACGCGCGCTCGCCGCCCCGGTACTGGCCGGCATTTTGGGCGCAATCGATGGCGTGGGCGCGCTGAGCCTGCCGGAATGTGCCGCGCTGCTGGCCCGCGCCGCGCTGTTCGTGGGCAATGATTCCGGACTGATGCACCTGGCCGCCGCCGCCGGCGCGCCGACCATCGGGCTGTTCGGGCCCACGCCCGCGAGCGAATACGCCCCGGTCGGGGCGCGCGCGGTGGCGGTGCTGGCCGATGGGCCGCCCGGTGCGGCGCCGATGGATGCGCTGCCGGTGGACAAGGTGGAGGCCGCCATCGCGCGGTTGCTGGTGCCGGCATGAAGCTCTCGGTCCTGATCGTCGCCCGCAATGAGGCGGAGCGGCTGCCCGATTGCCTCGCCTCGCTTGCCTTCGCGGATGAGATCCTGGTGGTGCTGGACCGCACGACCGATGCCTCGGCCGAGATCGCGCGCGCGGCCGGCGCCCGCGTGCTGGAAGGCGAGTGGCCGATGGAGGGCGCGCGCCGCAACGCGGGCATCGACGCCTGCACCGGCGATTGGATCCTGGAGGTGGATGCCGATGAGCGCGTCTCCCCGGAGCTGGCCATTGCCGTGCGCGAGACCATCGCCACCAGCACGCATGCCTGGCACCAGGTGCCCAAGGACAACTACGTGGGCGAGCGGCTGATCCGCTTCGGC
>JBKJNV010000101.1:0-2551 GCA_046593435.1 Roseomonas sp. | reverse complement strand
CTACGCACATAGCGTACACCGATGGTGGGTATCGGGAGCTAAGTACGATCCTGGATGCTTTGCGGTACTTAGGTATCGACAACGTGCGGGACGATGCACCCAACCCCGAATGGGCCTGCCCATAGGCGTCCCATTCGGGGTTGGGTGCATCGTCCCGGACATTGTCGATACCTAAGTACCGCAAAGCATCCAGGATCGTACTTAGCTCCCGATACCCACCATCGGTGTACGCTATGTGCGTAGCGATACCGAAATGGTCGATGAGGTCCGATGATCTGATCGCGATGTTGTGTTCCATCGCCTATCGAATCCACAACTTGGATCATCACGCAATTGGGAATTCACGATTTCTTGTGAACTATTTTAAAGAATCCATCTATACGAATTTTTTCAAAAAATTGGACACAAATTCGTGATTTTGCGTCCATAATTCCTTGCGGAATCGACCCATATGGCATCTTTGACCGAAGGAAATGCAATGATCGTGACAACGTCCGAATTTCGTGAGCTTCTTCATTGCAGAACGACCTTCTTCTTAGAATTTCCCGAATCGTCTTTGAACAACAATACTTCGTGACTCGTCCAGGGTTGGTTGGCGCTTCGCCGTTCGCCGCGGGGCCATCCCGGCGCCGCACAGGAACGGATCGACCCGCCGAGAGGCTGCCTGAACTGCGACGCGACCCGCCGGAGCTTACCCAGGCAAACACTCCGGTGCCTCCGCGGCGCCATCTGGGTCGAAGGGTGCTCAACGCGAAAGGGGCGCCGCAGGATCTGCGACGCCCCGGAACTCGCTTGCCGACTTCGTCTGCGCGCCCTGCCGGGCGGAACTCAGCTCGGATGGTGCTTGCGGGCGGCGCAAGCTGGCCGCCCGGTTACAGCATTCAGCCCAGGACGTAATCCTGCGCGCCGGCGCTGTTCTGCCACCGCGCCAGCTCCGAATGGCCGACGCCATTGTAGATGAGGTCGTCCACATAGAGGTTGCGATCGGTCTCCGCGGTGCCCTCGTAGGCGTCGTTGAGGAAATCGATGCCAATGCGGCGCTCACCGCTGCCCCAGACGCCCGTCAGCATGACCGAGTCGGACTGGCCGGCCGCGTGCAGCGCCTTGGCGGTGTACACGCCGCCGATCTGCGCTCCATCCACCGTGACCGTGTACTGCGCATCCCCCTGCCAGGCATCCTGGCTGATGCGCAGTTCCAGCGTGTCCGTGCCCCTTTCCGGGCCCCGAACCGCCGCCGGCGCGGCACTCACGACCTCCTGCGGCGTGGCCGATGGTTCAGGCCGCGTCGCCGCTGGGGTGCTTGCCGGCTGCTGTCCGCTCCCGCTTCCGGAGAGCTGGATGATCAGCGGGTGGTCGGTGACATCGACACTGACAGTGTTGACGTTGCTGAACGTCCGGATCGGCGAGGTGCCCAGCAGCGGGTCGAAGATCTCAACGGTCTGGAACGTCTGGTCGAAACGGATGGTCTGGTTGGTCGGCGCGACCGCGATCGCCTGGTTCGCATCCTCGTTCCAGATGTCGGGCTCGGCCCAGGTGATCAGCTGCCAGGCGCCGTTGCTCTTCTCAGCGAGCAGGGTATGGCCGGAGGCCGGTGCGTTCGAGAAGGTGAAGTCCAGGTCACGCGTGCCGAAGCTGCCCGCATTGCCCGCGGTGTCAGCCAGGATGGATGTCAAGTTGTGGATCGCCGTCGCGGCGGGCTTGGGTGAGTTGTCCAGGCGGAACAGGCCGAAATGCTCTTCCTGGCTGTTGCCGGCATAGGCGTCGAGCAGCTGGTAGATGTAGACCTTCTTTGCCCCCAGCTCCACGCCGGACATGTAGGTGTTCAGCACCAGCTTTGCCTGCACCTCCTCGCTGACGCCTTCCCAGCCCCCGCCGGAGGCATTGATCTTGGTGTGATAGCCGGTCTCGGTGATGATGAATTCCTTGCCGGGATTGACCGCGTTCTGGTCGGCCATGTCCTGCAGGATGCGGCCGCGCGGCTGGTCGCCATTCTTGGCATAGGGGTGGATGGTGTTCAGGTCGCTGACGCTCGGATTGTTGGGCCAGTCGGTGAAGCTGGAGACGGGGACGTCGCGCAGCAGGGGGTCCGCCTGCACGGCGTCGAAGAGATCGCGCATGTAGGACTGCGCTCCGGCCGTGCCGCCCTGTCCCTTGTGTGTGACGGGCCAGTTGTTGATTTCGTTGAGGCCTTCGATGGCCGTGATGGCGCCAGGGTGGGCCTGTTCGATGGCGCGGATGCGGGAAACAACGGTGGACGGATCGACACCGCCCTCGGCGAAGAAGGTGAAATGCACGCCTTGCGCGGCGGCCTGTGCGAAATGTGCCTGGCCGTAAGCATCATAGGCAGGATTCGGTGCCTGGTCGCGCACGTGATCAATACCTAAATAGCTCAATGCATTCGTTGTACTACTGAGCTCTCGGTATCCACCATCCGTATAGGGAAGGTGTGTGGCCGCGCCGAAGCGATCGACTAGATCCGAGGATCGGATAGGGGTGTTTTTGGGCATGACCCCAAAAGCCACACGAAAACCGATCACGCAACCGCTACATT
>JBKJNV010000029.1:0-8255 GCA_046593435.1 Roseomonas sp. | reverse complement strand
TCAAGGCCGCAGCCGCCGCAGGCGGGGGCGCGCAGCGCCCGCCTTGATGCGGACAGACCAGCGGCAGACCATCGCAAGACGGTGCGACACTTGACGCGCGACACAGTCGCTCAGGCGCCGGGCGCGTGCTCCGCACGCTTGCCTCGCCGGACTGCCGGCGCCGGCCATTCGGCCGGGCGGCGCGCTGAGCGCACCGGTTGTTGGTGTCCTCGGGCGGCGGGCGCGTGCTTCGCATGCTTGCCTTTCGCCGGACTGCCGGCGTTCACTCATACGGGCTCGCGCCCGTCAGCTTCCCTCGGAATCCAGCGCATATCCCGCCGCACGCACCGTGCGGATCAGGTCCAGCTCGCCGGGGCCGTTGATGGCCTTGCGCAGGCGGCGGATGTGGACGTCGACCGTGCGCGGCTCGACATGGATGTCGCGGCCCCAGACGGCGTCGAGCACCTGTTCGCGGGTGAAGACGCGGCCCGGGTGCTGCAGGAAGAATTCCAGCAGGCGGTATTCGGTCGGGCCCAGATGCAGCGCGCGGCCGTTGCGGGTGACGCGATGCGCGTCCTGGTCCATGGCGAGGTCATTGTAGCGCAGCGTGCCCTTTTCCGGCACGCCACCCGAGCGGCGCAGCAGGGCGCGGATGCGGGCGAGGAGGGATTCCATCGCGAAGGGCTTGGCGATGTAGTCGTCCGCGCCGGTGTCCAGCGCGCGAACCGCATCCTGGTCCTCGGTGCGTGCGGTGACCATGATGATCGGAAGGTCGCGCGTGTTCGGGCGGCGGCGCAGCTGGCGGCACACCTCAAGCCCCGACATCGCCGGCAACATCCAGTCGAGCAGGATCAGGTCGGGTCGCGCCTCGGCCACGCGCAGCAGCGCCTCCTGCCCATCGGTCGCTTCCTCGACGGCGAAGCCCTGCTTTTCAAGGTTGTAGCGCATCAGGGTCATCAGCGGCGCCTCGTCCTCCACGATCAGGATGGTGGGGCGCGCAGCGCTGCCGGTCATCGCGATGGACATGGGGTTCTCTCTCAGGCCGACTTCGGACGCGGCGCCGCATAGGCGGTGCTATCCGATTTCGGACGTTCATCGGGAAGCTGGTCGCCGATCACGGCGTAGTGGACCGTCTCGGCGATGTTGGTCGCGTGGTCGCCGATGCGTTCGAGGTTTTTCGCCACGAAAAGCAGGTGCGTCGCGGCGGTGATGTTGCGCGGGTCTTCCATCATGTGGGTCAGCAATTCGCGGAAGATGCCGGTGTAGATGTCATCGACCGGCTCATCCGCGCCCCAGACGCGCTTGGCGGCCTCCGCATCATCCTGCACCAGCGCGTCGATCGCGGCGGTGAGGTTTTCCTGCACCAGGCGCGCCATGCGGCCGAAGCCGTTGAGGCTGCTGGTCAGCGGCAGGGAGGCGAGCACGATGGAACGTTTTGCACCGTTCCTGGCATAATCGCCGATGCGTTCGAGGTCATGGCTGATCTTCATCGCGGCGATGATGAAGCGCAGGTCCACGCCCATGGGCTGGCGAAGGGCCAGAAGGCGCACGCAAAAGGCCTCGATCTCGCGTTCGAGCTGGTCGATCTGGCTGTCGCGGCCGAGCACTTCCTGCGCGAGGTCGGTATCGCGGCGGATCAGCGCGGTGGTGCTGTCGGCGACCTGCTGTTCGGCGAGGCCGCCCATGCGCACGATCATGTCACGCAGCTTCTTGAGGTCTTCGCCGTAGCTTCGCACGATGTGGTCATTATCCTGAGGCATGGAACCCTCCCTGTTCACGCGCGGTCAGCCGAACCGGCCGGTGATGTATTCCTGGGTGCGCTTTTGCTTGGGTGCTGTGAACATCTGCGCCGCGGGGGCGATTTCCACCATCTCGCCCAGGTAGAAGAAGGCCACCTGGTCGGCGCAGCGCGCGGCCTGCTGCATGTTGTGCGTGACGATCGCGATGGTGAAGTCGCGCTTGAGCTCATCGATCAGCTCCTCGATCTTGAGCGTGGAGATGGGGTCGAGCGCGGAGGTGGGTTCGTCGAACAGGATCACCTCGGGGCGCACGGCGATGGTGCGCGCGATGCACAGGCGCTGCTGCTGGCCGCCCGAGAGGCCCAGGGCGGAGCGGTCCAGCCGATCCTTCGATTCCTCCCAGATGGCGGCGCGCGTCAGCGCCCATTCGACGCGCTCATCCATCTGCGACTTGTTGAGCTTCTCGTGCAGCTTCACGCCGAAGGCGATGTTGTCGTAGATCGACATCGGGAAGGGCGTGGGCTTCTGGAACACCATGCCCAGCTTGGCGCGCAGCTCGTTCACATCGACCGCGGGGTCGATCATGTTTTTGCCGTCCATCAGCACCTCGCCGGTGGCGCGCTGGTTCGGATAGAGGCTGTACATGCGGTTGAGCACGCGCAGTAGCGTGGACTTCCCGCACCCCGAGGGGCCGATCATGCCGGTGACCTGCTTTTCCGGCAGGTCGAAGGTGACGCCCTTCAGCGCCTTATTGTCACCGTAGTAGAAATCGAGGTTGCGTATCGACACACGCGCGGCCGCGTTGATCACGACGTCGGAGCGGGCCTGCATGCCGCCGAAGCCGGCACTGGCAGCCTGGCTCGCGGCCGGGGCAGGGTTGGACTCGGTGATGCTCATGGCGGGGGTCCCCGGTTAGCCGCGGTTGCGCAGCAGGGCGCGGGCAGCGATGTTGATGAGAAGCACGCCCGTGGTGACGATCAGCGCGCCGGACCAGGCGATGGCGATGAGGTCGGGAAAGCCGGAATTGGCCTGCTGGTAGATCGCGACCGGAAGCGATGCCATCGCGCGTGTCAGGTCGCCGCTGACCACGTTGTTGCCGAAGGAGGTGAGCAGCAGCGGCGCCGTCTCCCCGGCGATGCGGGCAAAGGCCAGCAGCACGCCGGTGATGATGCCGGACAATGCTGCCTTGTAGCAGACCAGCATGATCATCTTCCACTTCGGCGCCCCGAGCCCGACCACCGCTTCGCGCAGCGTATTGGGGATCAGGCTCAGCATGTCCTCGGTGGTGCGGACGACGACCGGGATCACGATGATGGCCAGGGCCAGCACGCCGGCGATGCCGGAGAATGCCCCCATGGGCAGCACGACGAGCTGGTAGATGAACAGGCCGATCAGGATCGAAGGGGCGGAGAGCAGCACGTCGGAGACGAAGCGCACGATGTTGCCCAGCGTCGAACCGCGCGCATACTCGGCCAGGTAGGTGCCCACCAGCAGGCCGATCGGGGTGCCGATCAGTGTCGCAAGCGAGACCATCATCAGGCTGCCCGAGATGGCGTGCAGCAGGCCGCCCTTGACCGGCGCGTCATCGCCAAACGAGGTCGGGCGGAACTCGGAGGTGAAGATGGTCAGGCTCATCGATTCCAGGCCCCGCCAGAGCAGCGTGATGATGATGGAGGCGAGGAAGATCAGCGCCAGCGTCGTTGCGGCGATGCAGAACCAGCGGACCACCCTATCGATCAGTTTGCGGCGGGCACCGAGGCTGCGGGCGACATCGGCGTTCTTGACCGCGGCGGCGGGTGTGAAGGTCGTGCTCATGGGCTCAGGCCTTCAGCTTCGAGCGAAGGAGGTAGCGCGACGTCGCGAGCACCACGAAGGAGATCACGAAAAGCAGGAAGCCCAGCAGCAGCAGCGAGGATTGCTGCAAGCCGCCCTGGAGGCTTTCGGGGAACTCCATGGCGACCACCGAGGCGATCGTCGTCGTGGGGTCGAAGATCGAGGTCGCGATGCGGTTCGCGTTGCCGATGACGAAGGTGACCGCCATCGTCTCGCCCAGGGCCCGGCCGAGGCCCAGCATGATGCCGCCGACGACCGAAGTGCGCGTGTAGGGAAGCACCACGTTGCGCACCACTTCCCAGCGTGTGGCGCCAAGTGCGTAGGCGCTTTCCTTGTACACGGGGGGGACCTGCTCGAACACGTCGCGCATGGTCGCTGCGATGAAGGGCAGGATCATGATGGCGAGCACGAGGGCGGCGGCAAACAGCGAGGTGCCGGTGAAGCTGTTGGAGGTAAAGAGGAAGCCGATGAGCGGCAATTCGCCGAGCGTCTCGCCGATGGCGCCGAGCTGGATGTAGGTCTGCACGATGGGGACCACCACGAACAGGCCCCACAGGCCGAAGATGATCGACGGCACGGCGGCGAGCAGCTCGATGGCGGTGCCGATCGGGCGTTTGATCCAGGGCGGCGCGAGCTCGGTCAGGAAGAATGCGACGCCGAAGGCCAGGGGCACGGCCATGATGATGGCGAGCAGGGAGGCCATGATGGTGCCGACGATGGCGACGCCCGCGCCGAAGCGTTCGCGACCCTCTACGGGGTCCCAGGCGGTGCTCCAGACGAAGGGCAGGCCGAATTCGCGCAGCGCGGGCAGGCCGCCGATGAACAGCGTGACGATGATGCCGCCCAGCAGCAGCAGCACGAGGATGCCGGCGCTGCGGCACATCCATTCGAAGATCGTGTCGCCGACGCGCCCGGAGCCGCCGCGCATGGTCGCTGCGGGCGGTGTCGGGGCGGTGGTTCCCATCACGGCTTGGCTCAAGGGAATGGCTCCAGCGAGTAACGCCGATGGCGACGGGTGCCCTCGGCGAGGCGGGTCACGGCGCAAGGCCGCGAGGCAGAGGCCCCGGGGGCGGCAGGTGCCGCCCCGGGGCGATCATCAGGCGGTCCAGACGGGGGCGCCGGCCGGGGTGTTGATGCTTGCGGTCCAAGCGGAGCGGATCGCGGCATGCGCGACCTCCGGCAGCGGGATGTATTCGAGCCGGCGGGCGGTGTCGGAGCCGCTTTTGTAGGCCCAGTCGAAGAACCGCATGGTGTTGCGGCTCGCCTCGACCTTCTCGGTCGGTGGGTTGACCGGGAGCAGGATATAGGTGGCCGAGGTGATCGGCCAGACGGTCGGGCCGGGCAGGTCGATGGTGTCGGCGGCGAAGTTTGGCACCGTCCAGTCGGCGGCCGCGGCGGCGGCGATGAAGGCCGGCATCTCGGGCGCCAGGAAGACGCCCGCCTTGTTGCGGATCTGGGTGGTGACCAGCCGGTTCACGACGGCGTAGGCGTTCTCGACATAGCCGACGGCGCCCGGGGTCTGGCGGACGGTGTTGGACACGCCCTCATTGCCGCGGGCGCCATTGCCGGCCGGCCAGGAGACGGCGGTGCCGGCGCCCGGGCCGGTGCGCCATGCGTCGGCGATGCGCGACAGGTAGGTCGTGAACACCCAGGTCGTGCCTGAGCCATCGGCGCGGTAGGTCGGCGACACGGGCAGGTTGGGGATGCGCATGCCGGGGTTGGCGGCGGCGATGCGCGGGTCGTTCCAGCGGGTCAGGCGGCCGAGGAAAATGTCGGCGATCACGTCCTGGGTCAGCTTGAGCTGGTTGTCTGGCACGCCGGGCAGGTTGACGATGAGCACGACGGAGCCAAGCACGGTCGGGAACTGGAGCAGATTGCGCTCGGTGAGCTGGGCCGTGCTCAGGGGCGCGTCGGAGGCGCCGAAATCGACGGTACGGTTGGCGATCTGGTTGATCCCCCCCCCCGAGCCGATCGACTGGTAGTTCAGGGTGATGTTGATCGCCTCGCGGGCGGCCGCGCTCCAGCGCTCATACAGCGGGCGGGGGAAGGTCGCGCCGGCGCCGGTGATGGTCACGCTCTGGGCGAAGGCCGGGCGGGGAAGTGCCAGGGCGGAGGATGCGACGGCACCCGAGGCGAGAAGAAGGGTACGGCGGTTCATGCTGGCATCTCCGGTCGGGGGTGACGCGGTATCGCGCGTCCGGTTCGTGGCCAGTGTTTAGGCGCCTGTTAAGACCCGCAGATTGCAGAACGATGAAGGTTCGATGACGGTCGGCTGGATGAGTTGCGAGCTTGTCACGCGCCGCATTTCGGCGCGATCAGCGATACCAGCCGGGCCGGCGCTTCTGCTGGAAGGCGGCGAGGCCCTCCTGGCCCTCGGGGGAGGCGCGCTGCGTCCAGCTTTCATGCGCGAGCAGGCTCATCTGCCGGGCATCGAGCTTGAGCCCGTTCGCGCCCAGGAAGCTGTCCTTGGTCATGGCGATGGCGGATGGGGCGGAGAGCATCGTCTCATCCAATATATGCGCGAGGCGGGCTTCGATGGCGTCCTTAGCCACCACCTCATGCACCAGGCCGATGCGCTGGGCCTCCACAGCGCCGAATCGCTCCCCCGTCAGGGCGTAGCGGCGCGTCTGGCGCAGGCCCATGGCGTGGACCATGTGGGTGGAGATGGGGGTGGGGGCGACGCCCACGCGGACCTCGGTGATGCCGAACAGGGCATCGGGCGTGGCGAGTGCGACATCGACGCAGCAGACCATGCCGATGCCGCCCCCGAAGCAGGCGCCGTGGATGAGCGCGAAGGTCGGGCGGTGGAATTCATTGAGCAGTTGCATCGCGCGCGTGGTGCCCATCGACGCGCGGTAGGCCTGTTCGGGCGAGTAGGTGGCGGCCACCGCCAGCCAATCGAGATCCGCACCCGCCTGGAAATGCTTGCCCGCGCCGCGCAGCACCAGGGCGCGCACCTCGGGCTTCTGCGCAAGTGATTCGAGGCCGGCGATCAGCGCGTCCAGCAAATCCTCATTATAGGCGTTGCCCTTGTGCGGGCGGTTCAGCGTGGCGGTGGCGATGCCGCGATCATCGATGGCGAGCAGGACGGGGCTTTCGGTGGCCATGACACGTCTCCCTTGGCGATTTTTCCTGATGTGCCATGTCTGAAGGGGCATGACGATGGGGGGCCGGATGCGGCGGCGGGCGGTTCTGGGCGCGGCGGGGGCTGCGGTGGCGGGCGTGGCGGGCGCCCAGGGTACGCAAGCGCGGCCGGAGGTGGATCTGCTGCTGGTGCTCGCGGTGGATGCCTCCGGCTCGATCGACGGCGATGAGTTCCAGCTCCAGCGCGAGGGCCTGGCCGAGGCGGTCAGCCACCCCGCCGTGCTCGCGGCCATCCGGTCCCAGCCGATCGGCGCGATCGGCATCGCGATGGTGGAATGGGGCACGCCAGGTGGGGCGGAGACCGTGATGGCGTGGGAGATGCTGCGCGATGGGGCCAGTGCCGCGCGGGTGGCGGGGTTGCTCAAAACCGTGCCGCGCAGCGCGCAGAGCTACAACGCCATCGGCGACGCGATCGGGCATGGCCAGGCGCTGATCGAGGCGGCGCCGTGGAGTGCGATGGAGTTGGTGATCGATGTCTCGGGCGACGGGCCGGATATGCGCTCGCTGATCCCCGCCCCGATGGCGCGGGATGCGGCGGTGGCGGCCGGGATCGTGGTGAACGGGCTTGCGATCGAGCTGTCGCCGGTCACGCGGTTCGGGGAGACGCTGGGGGAGCATTACCGGCGCGCGGTGATCGGCGGCCCCGGCGCCTTCGTGCTGACCGCGACGGACCGGCGCGACTTCGCCCGCGCGATGCGGATGAAGCTGGTGCGGGAGATCAGCTGAGCGGCGCGGCGCTGAGAAGGGCAGTTGTGCCCTTTATCCGTGTGCGCAGACTTCGTCTCACCGGCCTTCGCATCGTTCGGCCTTGGTCCGTGCTGTGGGGCGTCCGCTGCGCCGGGCGCCCCACAGGCTGCGCCGCGTCAGCGCGGCGTTGCGGCCGGCGGGGGCGTGGTCGCGGGCGTTGTCGGGGCGCGGCCGGTGGCGCCAGCCGCGGGGGCTGCGGGGGCCGCTGGGGACGCGGCACGGGCCGCGGGCGGGGTCGTTGTGGCAGGCGCCGCGGGTGCGCGGCCCGCGGCGGCGGGTGCTGCGGGCGCGGCACCGGCCGCGGGCGTCGCCGGGCGGTTGGACAGGCAGGTGCTCATGAATGCCTGGCGGGGCTCGCCGCTGAGGCTGCGCGTCGCCGCCTGCGCATTGCAGTCCCGCATGCGCTGCTGTTGCGCGGCCTGGGCGGGCGTGGGCGTACGCGCAGCGGGTTGGGCGGCTGCGGGTGCCGCGGACGCGGCGGGTGTCTGGGGTGCCGCGGACGCGGCGGGTGTCTGGGGTGCCGCGGACGCGGCGGGTGTCTGGGGTGCCGCTGCCGGCGGGCGAGGCGTGGCGGGGGTGGGCGTCTGGGCCATGGCAGGCAGCGCAAGCCCGGCGAGGATCAGGGCGGCAAGGACCGGACGCTTCATGGCATGTCTCCGTTTTGGGCAGCACCGGGGCCTGATTGCCCGCGAACTATGCGGCGAAGTCTATGACCTTGTTACGGAGCGTCCAGTGACGACTTCGCAACCCCGCGCGACGGGTCCAGGCTGTCCCCAACCCGAACCGATGGAGACACACGCCATGGACACCGAT
>JBKJNV010000654.1:0-4756 GCA_046593435.1 Roseomonas sp. | reverse complement strand
CTTCGACGCGATGCGCGCGCTGCGGGCGCGCGGCGGGTATGTGGAGGATGCGGATGGCGCGATTCGCGGGTTGATCTATGCGCCGGCGGTGGCGTGGCTTGCGCAGGCGCATGGCATCGCGGCGCGGATCATCCTCGACCTCGATGCGGCGGCAGTGCCGGCGCTGCTGAAGGAAGGGCTGTTCATCGCCTCGGTGCACCCGGCCATCCGCGATCCGCGCCGCGAGGCGCCGGGCCAGGGCGGGCACCTGGTGCTGGTGCATGGCGTTGCGCCCGATGGCGGGTTGGTGCTGCACAACCCCTCGGGCGACCGGCCGGAGACCCAGGCGGATGCGCGGGTGGGTCTTGCCGACTTCGCGCGCTTCTTCGCCGGCCGCGGAATCCTCGTGGGGCGGTAGGTAGCAAGGCGGGGGGGGCACCATGAGCCCTAAAGGTAAAATGATGGGTTGCTGCAAATCTCCATATCTGGCAAATTGATGACTATGATACCCAAACTCGAAACGGCACAGGGTCGGCTTTATCAAAGCGATTGCCTCAAAGTCATGCAGTCCCTGGAGGCGGACAGCGTAGACCTTACCTTCGCGGATCCACCATTCAATTTAGGCAAGGACTACACGTCGAAGATCGACGATTCGATAGCAGAGCACGAGTATCTGAATTGGTGCCGTAGCTGGCTCAATGAAATGATTCGCGTCCTCAAGCCGGGTGGTTCGCTGTTTCTGTGGAATTTACCGAAGTGGAATGTGCCGCTAGGAGCCTACCTGGGGGAGCGTCTTACCTTCCGCCACTGGATCAGTGTCGACATGAAATATTCCCTACCAATTGCGAACCGCCTCTACCCATCGCACTATGCACTTCTGTATTTCGTTAAAGGAAGAAGACCGGCGATCTTTCATCCGGATCGACTGCCCGTTTTGTGCTGCCGCCATTGCGGCGGCGAGCTGCGCGACTACGGCGGCTATAAGGACAAGATGAATCCGAAGGGGGTTAATCTTTCCGACGTGTGGAGTGACATTCCGCCCGTGCGCCACGCGAAATATAAGAAGCGGTCTGCCAACGGACTTGCTCTCAAATTGATGGACCGCATCGTTACCATGGCGAGCGATCCAGGCTCCCTGGTGTTGGATCCGTTTGGCGGATCCGGCACTACATACGTCGCGGCCGAGCTAACCGGCCGCCGTTGGATCGGTTCAGAGCTTGATTGTTCAGCCATCCTGGAACGCTTCGACATGATCGAAGCCGACCGGGACCATCTTGCGCAGATTCACGCAAACAAAAACGTACTGTTCACTGAGACAGACCTTGCGCGCCGCAGGAAGAATGGGAAACCGATTTCACGCGATTACCGGATACAGCATGAAAGCCCGACGTGCGCCTGTCCTGACGGCGAAAGCTCGCAAGCCGAGTTGTTCACGCCCTCTACTTAGCGCGGCCCTCGCGGGCGCGGCCATCATCTCCCAACTGCAAATATGGGAATGTTGTATCATCGGTAAGGGCGTCGTGTTCAACCACTGTAATAGCGAGGAGCCCGCGCGTGACACTGAATTTTAGGCTTTCCCACATTGAAAGATAGCCAGATAGTTCCCCGATGTTGCCAATACGGTCGGTTAGATGCTCATAGAGATCCCGGCTTGGCACGATCAAAATACCAATTTGGACAATACTGTTTCCCAGCGCAATAGCCAGCTTGTTCATGCTTCGATGGGATGAAGATATATTTCCCGTCTCCCACTCTATGGCAATCTTATTTCCGCCCGGCGCCGTGGTCACGAAATCGAAACCGCCGAAGTCAGACGTAATCGGTTCACGATACGGGGCCATCGACGGATATAGTTTGATCGGAGGCTGAACTCGATCGCGGCTGAGATCTACGCCGCCCTCCGCGTGCCAGCCTTCAGTAGTCTGCATGTGGTTGAGGAAGCGCGACCGCAGAAAGCCGACCCCGTTACGCGCCCATTGTCCGTTTGGCAGTTTAGCCTTTCGCCGGAGCTTCAGCGTTCCCGATCCATGGGGATAATCGATGCTGTTGATCGACCGAACGTAGCTTTCGTGGACGTGGGTCCAGTCGTCCGATGAAATGACATCTCCCTGGTCAAATAAAATGAGGGTGCGCAAATATTTCATTGGGACAAATCCGGTATTCCCTTGGTGAGCTCCGCCACATCACAGCTAAGAGCTACACAAATCTGGCAAAGAATTGTTATAGTTAAATTTCGCTCGCCTCGTTCGACGCCTCCGACATAAGACCGATCAACTTTTGCCTGATCAGCGAGGTGCTCCTGTGTCCAATTCAAAGACTTCCGCTTTTGACGGATTCTTTGTCCAAGACATTTGAGAGCGGCGTCATTCACAATAGATAACGTCCTCCAGATGAGGACGATAAGTCCACGGACTAAAATGCCCATTTGACTCGTGAGGGCGAATATCTCGAACGTCGATTTAATGGACCGCAACCTAAAGGGCCGCGGCGGCGAGTTAAGCGGGGTCTGCGCGCGCCCGTCGTCTGAGAGCACGAAGATCGGCCCTCCCAGCGAGGCCGGGCCACAAAAAAGCCGCGCCCGAGCCTGAAAACACTCCCCAGGCATTGACCCCGCCCCCCGCCCGGCGCACACCCGCCGCGGTGCCAGATGGCTGGACGGCCGCGGGCGGGGCGAGAGATCGTGTCGCCGGAGGAAAGTCCGGGCTCCACGGAAATACGGTGCCGGTCAATGACCGGCGGGGGCGACCCCAGGGACAGTGCCACAGAAAACAAACCGCCACGGCGCCCCAGAGCTTTAGGGTTTTGGGGCCTCGCGGCAAGGGTGAAACGGTGCGGCAAGAGCGCACCGCGCCCCCGGCAACGGGGGCGGCAGGGTAAACCCCACCGGGAGCAAGGCCGAATAGGAGGGGCCGGCGCAGCGCCGCAAGGCGTGGGTGCTGGGGCATTTCCGCCCTGTCCCTCGGGTTGGCCGCGCGAAGCCTGCGGTGACGCAGGCTCCAGAGGAATGGTCGTCCCCTGCCTTCGGGCAGGGACAGAACCCGGCTTACAGGCCATCTGGCACCACTTATCCCCGGGATTCACACCCTGTGGATAACCTGTCGCCCAAAGAACAAATACGGTCTATTCTGTTAACAGAAGTTCCTATGCCGCCGCCCACGGCAACGTGAGCGGTATCCATCGCAGCGCCTCCGCTAAGACACTGAAACCATTGCACCCGAACCGATGCGTTTCTTTTGAGACTGTCGATCGCGCTTGATTTCCCAGAATTTCCCGTGCTATCCCATGTCATCCCGTTGACGGTCCACAGCTCGGGGGGGCGAGGGGCCGAGAGGCGGGATGGTCGGGCGAGCCGGCGGAATCGGGGGATTCCGTCGGCCGCTGCACCGCCGGGTCGTAAAGCGGAGCATCCGCCGCGCGGGAACCGGGCGGGCCGGCCGAAGCGATCGGGGGGCAGCGTTTCAGCTTCATGCGCCTGTTTCTCGACAGCCATAGCGCCAAGCTCGACAAGAAGGGCCGGGTCTCATTCCCGGCCAGTTTCCGCACGGCCCTCGAACGCTTCGAGAATCGCTGCTTCTACCTGCGCCCGCACCACCTTCTCGACTGTGTCGAAGGCTTCTCCGAACCCGCCCTGGAGCAGGTCGATGCGAGCCTCGCCGCGCTTGACGCGTATTCCGATGAGCAGGAACTGCTCGCCCTCGCTTTGCTCGGCGACACAGGCGCGCTGACCTATGACGCCGAGGGGCGTTTTTCGCTTTCGCCCAAGTTGCAGGCGCACGCCCATATCGAGGAGGCGCTGGTCTTCGTGGGCCTGGGCGAGAAATTCCAGATCTGGGAGCCCGCCCGGCTCGAGCGCCGCAAGGTCGATGCAATCGCCCTGCTGCGCGCCCAGCGTCCCAGCCTGCCGCGCGGGCCGCGCCCATGAGTGCTGCGCGCGGCCATGTCCCGGTGCTGATGGCCGAAGCCGTGGCGATGCTCGCGCCACGCGGCGGGGCCACCTATGTCGACGCAACCTTCGGCGGCGGCGGCTATGCCGAGGCGATCCTGGAGGCCGCCCCCTGCACGCTCTGGGCGCTCGACCGCGACCCGGCCGCCATCGCGCGCGGCGCGGCCCTGGCCGCCCGCTTTCCCGGCCGTCTGCACCTGGTCGAGACGCGCTTCGGTGCCATGCTCGACGCGCTGGCCGCCCACGGCATCACCACGCTCGATGGCGTGGTGATGGATCTCGGCGTCTCCTCCTTCCAGCTCGATGAGGGGGAGCGCGGCTTCTCCTTCCGCAATGAGGGCCCGCTCGACATGCGCATGGGGCGCGAGGGCCCTTCGGCGGCGGAGTTGGTGAACACGCTCGACGCCGCCGCGCTGGCCACCATCCTGTCCGAGCTGGGCGAGGAGCGGCATGCGCGCAAGATCGCCCGCGCCATCCTGCGCGAGCGCGCGATCGCGCCGATCACGACGACGGGGCGATTGGCTTCGATCGTGCGAAGCTCCATACCGCGCGATCCGTCGGGCATCGATTCGGCGACGCGAAGCTTTCAGGCACTGCGCATGGCCGTGAACGAGGAATTGCCGGAAATCGAACAGGGGCTGGCCGCGGCGGCCGCCCTGCTGGCCCCCGGCGGACGCCTGGTCGTGGTGAGTTTCCATTCGCTGGAAGACCGCATCGTCAAGCGATTCTTCGCCGCCCGCACGGGGCGCGAGGGCCATGCTTCCCGCCACGACCCGGCCGCGCTGATCGTGCCGCCGAAACCGGAATTCACCCTGCTGACCACCCGTGCCGTGC
>JBKJNV010000636.1:0-9967 GCA_046593435.1 Roseomonas sp. | reverse complement strand
ATGGCGCATCGCCTCCGCATCGCCGTTGAGGATGTAGAGCGGGGCGGCATCCTCGGCCCGCCAGGAGCGGAGGATCAGGCGCGGGCCAAGTAGCGTGACGGGTTCCATGGCGGCAAGCCTAACGCATCCACCCGTCGGAGCGGGAGGGTGGCCCCTTCGCCTTGCCGGACGCAGGCGCTATGGAGGGAGGGCGGAGGAGAATGCCATGGACCCGATCAGCCTGGACGCAATGGCGGCGAGCGTGCCCGATGGTGCGCTGATCGCGCTGCCGCCCGACAATTCGCTGCCCTCGGTGGCACTCGCGAAGGCGCTGGTGCGGCGCGGCGCGCGGGGCTTGCGTCTGTTGGGCGTGCCGGTTTCGGGCTTCGCGACCGACATCCTGATCGGCGCGGGGTGCGTGGTGGAGGTCCAGACCTCGGCGGTGTCGCTGGGCGAGGCGGGGTTCGCGCCGCGGTTTTCGGCAGCACTCAAGGCAGGGACGATCACGGTGCGGGATGCGACCTGCCCGGCCATCCACACCATGCTCCAGGCCGCCGAGAAGGGCGTACCGTTCATGCCGCTGCGTGGCGTGATCGGGTCGGATATTTTGGCGAACCGGCCGGATTGGCGGGTGGCGCAGAACCCGTTTTCCGACATGCCGGACCTGGTGCTGCTGTTGCCCGCGCTCAGCCCCGACATCGCGGTGTTTCATGCGGTGATGGCCGATGCCCATGGCAATGTCTGGGTCGGCCGCCGGCGTGAATGCGCGACCGTGGCACACGCGTCCAAGCGCGCGCTGGTCACGGTGGAGCGCGTGGTCGAGGGCAATTTCCTGGAGGATGAGCGGCTCGCGCCGGGGACCATCAGCGGCACCTATATCGAGGCGGTGGCGATCGCGGAGCGCGGGGCGCACCCCGTGGCCCTGCTCGATGAATACGGGACCGATGCGGCCTACGTCGCGCAGTATGCGCGCATGGCGAAGACGGATGCGGGCTTCGAGCAATGGTGCGCCGAGCATGTCTTCGGCGCGATGCAGGCTGCCGCCGAATGAGCGTGCAGCCTGAGGAACGCCTGGCCTGCGCGCTGGCGCGGCTGATCCTGGACCCGGCCGCCCCGCCCGCGCGGCACATCGCGGTGGGGGCCGCCTCGCCCATCCCGGCCGCGGCGTGCTGGCTGGTGAAGAAGCAGGGGCACCCGGTGCGGCTGTCGCTGCTGCACAAGCGCAGCGGCAACCCCTTCACCGAGGGGTCGCGCGAGTTGTTCGACCTCACCGGCCAGGGGCGGATTGATCTGTTCTTCCTCGGTGGCGGGCAGATCGACGGGCAGGCGAATTTGAACCTGGTGGGCACCGGCGAATGGCCGGGGACGGGGGTGCGCTTTCCCGGCAGCTTCGGGTCCGCCTTCATGTACTTCATGACGCCGCGCACCATCCTGTTCCGCGAGGAGCACTCGCCCCGCGTGCTGGTGGAGAAGGTGGACATGATCTCGGCACCGGGGGTGTCGCCGCCCGAGGTGTTCCGCCGCGGTACGGCGCAGGCGCTGGTGACCGGCAAATGCGTGTTCACCTTCGATGCCGCGCGTGCGCGCTTCACGCTCGCTTCGCTGATGCCGGGCGAGAGCGAAGCCAGCGTGCGCGCCGCGACTGGGTTTGATTTCGATGTGGCCTCCGGGATCGCCGAGGCGCCCGAGCCGAGCGACGCGGAACTGGCGCTGCTGCGCGGCAGCGTGTGCGACGAGATGATGGAAACCTACCCGGAATTTTGTGCCCGGGTGTTCGGACGAAAGGCTGCGGCATGAGCGACGGCGCATTGACGGGTCTGCGGGTGATCGACCTCACCCGCGTATTGGGCGGCCCCTATTGCACCATGCTGCTCTCGGACCACGGTGCCGAGGTCATCAAGCTGGAGCCGCCGCAGGGCGATGAGGTGCGCGACTGGGGCCCTCCCTTCAACGCCGATGGCGATGCCAGCTATTTCGTCGGTGTGAACCGCAACAAGAAAAGCGTGGGCCTGGATTTGGGCAAGCCGGCGGGGCGGGAGGTGCTTCTACGCCTGCTGGAAGGCGCGGATGTGCTGGTGGAGAACTTCAAGCCCGGCAGCATGGAGAAGTGGGGCCTGGGCTATGAGCAGGTGCTGCGGCAGCGCTTCCCGCGCCTGGTGCATTGCCGCGTCTCGGGCTTCGGCGCCGATGGGCCGCTGGGGGGCTTTCCCGGCTATGACGCGGTGCTGCAGGCCATGGTCGGGCTGATGTCGATCAATGGCACAGAGGATAGCGGGCCGACGCGCCTGGGCACGCCGATTGTCGATATCGCGACGGGGCTGTTCTCGGCGATCGCAATCCTGATGGCGCTGCATGAGCGGGAGCGGTCCGGCCTGGGGCAGTATTGCGACATGACGCTGCATGATTGCGGCATGGCGCTGCTGCATCCGCACGCGGCGAATTTCTTCCTCAATGGCAAGCGGCCGCAGGCGACGGGCAATCCGCACCCGAACCTCGCGCCCTATTCGAAGTTCACCACGCGGACCTGCGAGATCTTCGTCGCCGCCGGCAATGATCCGGCGTTTCAAAAATTCTGTGCATTCCTTGGGCTCGACGAGATGGCGCGCGACCCGCGCTTTGCGACCAATGGCGCGCGCGTGGTGAACAAGCCCGCGCTCACCGAGGCGCTGAATGCGCGCTTCGCGCAGGAGGATGGGCATGAGCTGACACAACGCATGCTGGCCGCGGGCCTGCCTGCGGGGCCGGTGCTCAACGTGGATGAGGCGATGGCGGCCGCGCACACGCTGCACCGGAAGATGGTGACCGATATCGGCGATTTCCGCGCGTTGGGGACGCCGATCAAGCTCAGCCGCACGCCGGGCGGGGCGAAGGCGAAGCCGCCGCGCTTCAACGAGCATGGCGCGGCGGTGTTGCGCGCGCGCGGCTTCAGCGAGGCCGAGATCGAGGCGCTGGCGCGCGACGGCGTGCTTGTGGAAGCACGCCGGAAGTAGGCGCTACCGCGTCCGCCGCGAGAGCGACACCGCATAGGATGAGGCGCGGGCCTGCAGCGTCGGGTCGTCGCTCATCGCGATGCCCGGCTCCTGGTCCAGGATCATGAAGCTGATCGGGTCACACGGGCCGCCGGCGCCGGCGGCGACCTCGGTGACCGTGAGACGGCCCACCACCGTGCGGGGCCGGTCATCGGGCCAGGCGATGGTGGGGTTCAGCAGGTTGTCGCCGGGCTGGGGGAATTGCAGCACCATGTCGTATTCGACCGGGGCGGTGGCGACGCGGCGGCGCAGCTCATCGGCGAGGAAATTGGGGCCGAGTGACGCCATTTGCGCCTCGGTGAGGCGTTGGATGCCGGCGCGGGGCTCGAACACCCACCGCGCCGGGCGCACCTGGCCGTCCTGGCCGCGGAACATGAAGGTGTTCACGCCCCAATAGGGCGTGGTTGCCCAACTCGCGGGCGGGAGGGTCGCGGCGAGCCAGCGGCCCTGCAATTGGCTCGCGGGGTTGGCGGCAAGGAAGGCGGCGACGCGCTCGGGGTTGGGCTGGCCGGTTGCGGGGTCCGGGCGGCGGGCGAGCAGGCCATCGACCAGGGCCTGGGGTGTTGCGGCGCCGAAGATCGGGGCGGAGACATTGGCCATCTCCCACACATCGCCGCGGGTGGTCTCGAAGCGGACGGAGAGGCTGCGGGTGGAGCGCGCGACATCCGATGCGTTGGGGTTCGCGCCCGCGACTCCGTAGCGGATCATCGCTGTGACGCGCTGGCCGTTGAACACCGGGGCGACCGATAGCCGCGTCCCCTCGGGCGTGGCGGTGAAGTGGCCGGCCGCGCAGGTGCCCTTGGGGTGGCTGGGCCGATGGGTCCGCACCGGGCCGAGCACCGCTTCGAAGGCATCCACGAGGGCGTCGGGGCTCGGCGAGTCGGCGGCGCGGAGCGGCAGGGCAACCAGGATGGCGGCGGCGGCGAGCAGGGTGCGGCGGAGCGTCATATTGGTCGTTCCTTGGATCGGGGTGGAGAGGAGGGTAGCCGGGCGATGTCCACATTCGCCACCAACATCTGCAAGGTTACGCGCGCGGCGCGGCAGTCTTGGTTGCGTTTCAGTACGACCGCCGCACGCGGATGGCCGCACGTCAGGACCGATGCGGCGTGGGTTGCGCTGCGCGGAACGGGTCCCGGCTCAGGATGATCCGCGGGGCGGTGTTTTGGCGGTGACGCAAGCTACGTCCGGGCGCCGAAGCCGCGCACGAAGGCTTCCTGCGCGGGCGTCTCGATGGCCTCGGGGTGGTAGTGCGCACGGACCCAGGCCACGGGGTCGCCCGCGATGCCGGCCATGCGCGCGAGGCATCCCAGCGCCAGCCCCGTGCGGCCGAGGCCGGCGCGGCAGCCGATATGGTAGGCGGCGTCCGGCGCGGCGCGCATGGTGGCCAGCATCGTGACCAGGAGGGCGTGGAGTGCCGCGGGTTCGGGGACCCCGTAGTCGGGGATTGGCAGGTGCCAGCGCGCCTCGGCGGCGCGGGCGGCTAGGGGTTCCAGGCACAGGCCCGCCGCGCCCGCGGGCAGTGCGTCGAAGGGGCCGCCGGTGATGCGCACATCATGGCCAGCGAGAGGCAGGGTTATGCCGCCGCGTGGCGTCACGGGGCAGGTGGCTGCGGCGTCTCGGAGACCAGCACCGGCTCGAGCATGCTCTCCGCCTCGCGCTTGAGGCGGTGATAGCTGCGCACGGAGAAGGGCAGCATTGCGAGGTAGGCGATGCCGAGGGCTGCAAGCGCCGCCCAGGGCTCGCTCAGCAGCACGGCGAGGAACAGGCCGGCACCGGGCAGCATCGGCAGCACCGCCGCGCGGGGGATCTTGAAGTTCTTAAAACTCCAGGTCGGCAGGGTGCTGACGAGCAGCCCGGCCGTGACCGTCAGCACGACGCCCACAAGGACAGGGTTGCGCACCAGGCCCACCCAGGCGCCCTGCCCCCAATCGGCGATGGCGAGGCCCGCGAACAGGGGGAACAGCGCGACGGCGGCACCCGCCGGCGCCGGGACGCCGGTGAAGAAGTTGTAGGCATAGGCGGGCTTGGGCGCCTCGCCGACGTCGAGCGAGGCGTTGAAGCGCGCCAGGCGCAGCGCCATGCACACGGTGAACAGCAGGCAGGGCACGAAGCCGATGCCGCGCGCATCCTGCATGGTCCACAGATACAGGATCAGGGCGGGTGCCACGCCGAAGCAGAGGAAGTCCGACAGGGAATCGAATTCCGCGCCGAAGCGGGAGGTTGCCTTGAGCAGGCGCGCGAGGCGCCCATCCAGCCCGTCGATCACGGCGGCGGCGACGATCAGTGCCGCGGCCAGGGCGAAGCGGCCCTCGGTTGCCGCACGGATCGCGACGAGGCCGGCGCAGAGGCCGAGCATGGTCATCAGATTGGGGATCAGGCGGTTGAAGGACAGGCCATCGAAGCGCGGCCGCGTGCGGGGGCGGAAGCGACGGCCCAGCCGACGCATCGGGCTTTGACGCAGCAGGTCGGGGCGCCGCGGGTCGGGGTGCAGCGGGTCGGAGGTCATGGCGCGCGGAGGTCCGCGATCACCGTCTCCCCGCCGATCATGGTCTGGCCAAGCTCGACCACGGGGCGCACGCCTGGGGGCAGATACAGGTCGGTGCGGCTGCCGAAGCGGATGATGCCGAAACGCTCACCGGCGAGCAGGCTGCCGCCGACCTTTGCCGAACACAGGATGCGCCGTGCGATCAAGCCGGCGATCTGCACCACGGCCATGGTGCGCCCATCGGGGAGCTGAAGTGCGAGCGCATTGCGCTCATTCTCGTCCGATGCCTTGTCGAGGCTCGCGTTGAGGAAGCTGCCATGGTGGTAGGCGATGCGCGTCACCACCGCGTCGCAGGGCGAACGGTTCACATGCACGTCCAGCACCGAGAGGAAGATCGCCACGCGCCAGCGCGGCTCGGCGCCGAGGTCGAGTTCAGCGGGCGGGACGAATTGCCCGATGCTCACGATGTGGCCATCGGCCGGGGCCACGACCAATCCTGGTCGGGTCGGGGTGACGCGCTCGGGGTCGCGGAAGAAGTACAGGCAGAAGGCGAAGAAGAGCGCGCCCGGCCAGAACAGCCACGGGCCGGCGAAGAAGCCGCCCACCACCGCGACGGCGGCACCACCGATGAGGAAGGGCGTGGCCGCGGGGTGCGGCGGCGCCAGGACAAGCTTGAGACTGTTCACGAGGGACATGGGCGGAGCTTATGGGGATTTCGCCCGGCCAGGACAAGCCGGGCGGGCGTCAGCGCGGCGCTTGTCCAGACGGGGGGGCCTCGGCTGCCGGCACGGTGAAGACCTGGCCGGGGAAGATCAGGGCCGCGTCGCGGATCTGCGACCGGTTCGCCTCATAGATGGTGGTGTAGCGGACGCCGCGGCCGTAGTTCAGCCGTGCGATCCGCCACAGGCTCTGCCCTGGCTGCACGACGACCTGGCCGCCAGCGAAGCTCTCCTCAGGGATGCGGTCGCGCTGGAAGGGCATTTCGATGCGCGCGGCAACGGTGCCCGAGGCGGCGATCTGGTCCAGGCGCAAGGAGTGGCGCCCGATGGCGGGCGTTTCGCGCGGTATCAGCGACCAGCGGCCTTCGGCATCGGCGACGGCGTCGCCGGCGTGGCGGTCACCGACATAGGCGCGCACCGAAGCGCCCGGCTGCGCGGTGCCGGAGAAGCGCATCGCGCCCGCATCGGCGTAGTCCACGGCCTCAAGCGCAAGGCGGCCAGCGGGGGTGGCCGGGGTGGGTGTGGCCGGACGCGGGGCGGCGGAGGCAGGTGCCTGCAGCAGGCGCGGCGTGGCCGCATCGGCGCCAGGCGGGATCAGCACCGCAAGGGCTCCCGCGGTGGAGGGGGTTCGCACCGGCTCGCTGCCAGGCCGGGCGGGTTCTGCCATGGCAGCCTCCGGCACCACGACGACAACGCTGTCCGGCCCCGCGGTTTCGGTGCCGGCGAGGCGGGCGCGGAGGGTGAGAACATAGGTGCCGGCGGGGAGCGGATCGGCGGGCAGCAGCACCCATTCGCCACGCCGGTCGGCGCGGGTGCGGGCGAGCTCGCGATCGCCATTGGCGAATAGCAGGACCTCCGCGCCGGGTGCGGCGCGGCCCGCGATCACGGCGGTGCCGCGCGCGCCAACCCGCACCACATCGAAGCGCGGTGCCGGGGCGGCGGCGGCGGCCTCAGGGGCGGGCGCCGCCGGCGGGGCGGTGGCGATGGGGGGGACGGGTGCGAGGGCCGCATCCGGCGCGACCGCGCGGGCGGCGGTCTGCGTGCGGGCGGGCTCGGCGGTGGGTGCGACGGTGCGGGGTTCCGGTGCGGGACTTGCCGCGGCGGGCGCGGGGGCGCGTGTCTCGGCAGGCGCGCGGGTTGCCGCTGTTTGAGCAGCCGGGGCCGGCGCGGTGCGGGGGGCGGCGGATGGCGCGGCAGCCTCCGGCGGGGCGGGCCGGGTTGCGGCGGCGGCGGGCGCCGAGGGCGCCGGGTTGGCGGGGATGGTCGTGGCGAGCTGTTCGCGTGCCACGATATCAGGCGGGAGCGGCGCGCAGGCCCGCAACGCGAGCATGGTCGCGCCAAAGGCGACCGCTCCGCTAAGGCCGAGCATCAGGGGTCTCGGCACAGAACCGATCAGCATTGCGCCTCCGCCCCGCGCCAAAGCGCGCGAGTCCGCTCAAAATCTAGCCGTTTTCGCCGCTTGCGGGCAAGGGTGCTCAGCGCCGCCCGGGTGCGAGAAACCATGCGAGAGCGATTGCGGGTATCGCTGCCAGCACCCATCCGAGCAGCGGCCCCAGCCGCCCCGGCAGGCGCCGCCCGATCACCGGCCCAAGCCAGAGCGCCAGCAGCGGGGCCGCCGCCGCCGCCCAATCCGCCGGCTGGCCGCGCCCGATCACCGGCACCGCGGCCAGGGCCGCCATGGCGGGCGCGAGTGCGAGGCGCGGCGCCGGCCCACCGCCCGCCCCGGCCAGCGCCGCGCCGAAGGCCGCGCCCAGCAGGCAGACCGCCAGCATCGGCTGCGGACCGAAGCCGCCAGCGGCCAGGAGCCCGCCGAGCAAAGCGAGCGCCGCCTTCGCCCCATCATCCGCGCCGCCCAGGCGCCACAGCAGGGCGGCGCCATAGGTCGCCACGCCGGCGAGCACGGGCAGGGTGGCGATAAGGCTCGGCCCATGGGTCGGCCCGCCGGCCATCCACCAGGCGGCGCCGAGCACGCCGAGCCATGCCATGACGGTTCCAAGCATGGCCGCGCGCCCGCGCGCCAGGCCCGCCACGGGCAGCGCAAGCAGGGCCAGCGCGAGGGCGAGCAGCGGCAGGCGCTCGGCGAGTTGCCGGGGCGAGGCAGTGACCAGCCCGATCGTCACCACCCAACCCAGCGCGAGGCCCAGCGCGGCCGCGGCCGGAGCGAGTGCGGGTTGGCGCGCGAGGCGCAGCCCCGCCGCCCAGGCGAGCGCCAGCAGCAGGGCCAGCACGCCACCGCGCCAGGGCCACAGCAGGGCTGAGATGGAATCGAAGCTCATGGCGCGAGAGTGCCGCATCCGGGCTGGCGTCGCGATCCCCGGCGTGCTGCGTTGCAGCAGATTGGGAGAAGGACCTCCGGATGGATCGCGCCTGGCGTTATGTACTGGTCTGGGATGGCTGGGTGCGGTTGTTCCATTGGTCCCTGGTGCTACTTCTGCTGCTGTCCTGGGGGTCGGCGAAAAGCGGGGCGTGGAAGCTGCACTTCTTCTCCGGCTACGCGATCCTGACGATGGTGCTGTTCCGACTGGCCTGGGGCATCTTCGGCTCCGAATCGGCGCGGTTCGGGCGTTTCGTGCGCTCGCCGCTCAAGGCGCTGGAACATCTGCGCGAAGCGCGGCATCCCGGGCCGGACCTGCACACCACGCACAACCCCGCAGGTGCCTGGATGGTGGTGGGGCTGCTGCTGCTGCTGCTGGTCCAGGTCGGCACCGGGCTGGTCGCCGACCCGGATGATTTCGTGGTGCGCGGGCCGTTCTCGCGCTGGCTGGACAGCGCCACCAGCTACGCCGCCTACGGGCTGCATGCGCGCAACTTCAACCTTCTGCTGATCGCGATTGGCCTGCACCTGGTGGCGATCTTTGCCTACCGCGTGTTCAAGGGGCATGACCTTGTGGGCGCGATGCTGACCGGATGGAAGAAGCTGCCCGCGCATATCGAGAGCCCGCGCATCTCTCCGATGTGGAGCGGCCTGATCCTCTTCTTGGTGGTGGCCGGCGCAGTCTACACGCTCAGCCGTTTCGGCGCCGCGGCCTGAGGCAGGCGGCCGAGGGGGCAGGATGGCCCCCGCGGCCGCCACAGCTTCAGCGCGCGCGGTAGCCGCGATGGCATGTGCCGCAGCTCGGCCCCACCTGGCCATAGGCCGTGGCGAAGCCGGCCGCATCACCGGCCACGGCCGTCGCCCGCAACGACGCGAGCTGCGTCAGCGCGCCATTATTGGCCGCGAGGAAGCCGGCATTATCCGTCCAGATCGACGGCAATGCGCGGGTCTGGCCGGGGTTCGTGCCCTGCGGCACATTGGTGCCAGCCGGGAAGCGGGTGGGGAAGGTCGTGAAGAAGGCGATCATGGCGTCGATGCGCTCGACCGCGGGTGCGGGATTGCCGCGCGCATCGGCGATGACCTTCATCGCTTCAAAATGCGCGCCGGCGCCGCGTAGGCCCTCGCGCCGCGCGGTGATGACCTCCGTCTGCGCGAGTGCGACGCCACTGAGGGCCAGGGTGGCCAGCAGGGCGCTGGCGATCAGGCGAAACCGCATTGTGAACCGTCTCCTTCGGCCCGGCCTGATGCCGGATATGCGCATCCTCGCAGCAATGCGCATGCCGGTTCAAGCGCGCGAACGTGACGCGGGCAGTTGCGGCGCCGCGGGGGGCGGGGTATAGCGCGGCTCCCGCAGGGTACGGAGTGTAGCTCAGCCTGGTAGAGCACTGTCTTCGGGAGGCAGGGGCCGGAGGTTCGAATCCTCTCACTCCGACCAGCGCGC